>JAFTGG010000173.1 GCA_017458025.1 Oscillospiraceae bacterium
CGGAACGAAGCCGCGCCGAGGAGCGCTTCGCGCGGTTCACAAAAACTTTGAGAACGTTGGACGAGGAGGAGCGAAAAGAACTTCTGCATTTGCTGAGGCAAGGCGCCGCTTTGCCCGATGCGGCGGAAACGGCGACCTGATCGCTCAGGCCGCCGCGTATTTTTATCATTCATGAAGCTACAGCGTCGCCGCCATGACCGCCTTGATGGTGTGCAGGCGGTTCTCCGCCTCGTCGAAGACGATGGAGCGCTCGCTCTCGAACACCTCGTTCGTGACCTCCAGACAGTCGAGCCCGAACTTGTTGTAGACATCGAGCCCGATGCTGGTTTCCAGATCGTGGAACGAGGGCAGGCAGTGCTCGAACCTGCACTGCGGCCCGGCGGCCTCCAGCAGCTCCATCGTCACGCGATAGGGCCGGAGATCCGCGATGCGCTCCGCCCAGACCTCCTTCGGCTCGCCCATAGAGACCCAGATGTCCGTGTAAATGACGTTCGCGCCGGACACGGCCTTCATCGGGTCGGTGATAAATTCCAGCGTCGCGCCGGTCTGTCCGGCGATCGCTTGACACTCCGCGATCAAAGCGCTGTTGGGGAAATACTTCTCCGGCGCGCAGGCGACGAAGCGCATGCCCATCTTCGCGCAGCCGACCATCAGCGAATTGCCCATATTGTAGCGCGCGTCGCCCATGTAGACGAGCTTCTGGCCCTTAAGCGGCCCGAAATGCTCCTGCATCGTGAGGAAGTCCGCCAGAATCTGCGTCGGGTGGAACTCGTTGGTGAGGCCGTTCCACACCGGCACCCCCGCGTACTTTGCCAGCGCCTCGACGCGCTCCTGCCCGAAGCCGCGGTACTCGATGCCGTCGAACATGCGGCCCAGCACCCGCGCGGTGTCGGCGATGGACTCCTTGTGGCCGATTTGGCTCGCCGACGGATCGAGGTAGACCGCGTGCATGCCGAGATCAAACGCCCCGACCTCAAACGAACAGCGGGTGCGCGTGCTGGTCTTTTCAAAAATCAGCGCCACGCTCTTGCCCGCGCAGCTCGCGTGCGGGAGCCCCATCTTTTTTTTCGCCTTCAGGTCCGCCGCAAGGTCGAGCAGATATTGGATCTCCTCCGGCGTAAAGTCCAGCAGCTTCAAAAAGTGTCTGCCCTTTAATGAAATCATAATGTCCCCCTCACTTGATTTGTTCTTTCACCCACGCGAGCTGCGCCTCCACCGATTTCGGCGAGGTGCCGCCCTCGGAGACGCGCGTCTCGACGCAGGTCTGCAGGTCGATGGCGGCGTAGACGTCGTCCTCGATCAGCGTGCTGTACTGCCGGTAGGTATCGAGCGGCAGCGTTTCAAGGGTGCAGCCGGTCTGGATACACTCGCTGACCAGCTTGCCCGCGACCTTGTACGCCGAACGGAACGGCAGCCCCTTGCGCACGAGGTAGTCCGCGAGGTCGGTGGCGTTGATAAACCCGCCCTGCGCCGCCTTTTTCATGTTGTCCTCGCGCACCGCCATCGTTTGCAGCATCGGCGTGAACACGTTCAGGCACATCTTCACCGTGTCGAGCGCGTCGAAGACGGCCTCCTTGTCCTCCTGCATGTCCTTGTCGTACGCCAGCGGCAGGCCCTTGAGCATCGTCAGCGTCGCCATCAGGTCGCCGTAGACGCGCCCCGTCTTGCCGCGCACCAGCTCCGCCATGTCGGAGTTCTTCTTCTGCGGCATGATGGACGAGCCCGTGGTGAACGCGTCGCTGAGCGTCACGAATTGGAACTCCCAACTCGTCCAGAGGATCAGCTCCTCGGAAAAGCGGCTGAGGTGCATCATCAGAAGCGACAGCGCGCCGAGCAGCTCCACGCAGAAATCGCGGTCGGACACGGCGTCGATGCTGTTTCGCGCGACGCCGTCGAAGCCGAGCAGCTTCGCCTCGAACTCCCTGTCGGTGTCGTAGGTCGTGCCCGCCAGCGCGCACGCGCCGATGGGCGACACGCTGACGCGCTTGCGGCAGTCCGACAGCCTGTCGAGGTCGCGCAGCAGCATCATGGCGTAGGCCAAAACGTGGTGGCTGAACAGGATCGGCTGCGCGCGCTGCAGGTGCGTGTAGCCCGGCATGATCGCCGTCTTGTTCCGCTCCGCGACCTCGACGATCGCGGCGATCAGACCCTTGACCTGCTCCGCGACGGCGTCGGATTCGTGCCGCAGGTGCAGCCGCAGGTCGAGCGCGACCTGATCGTTGCGGCTGCGCGCGGTGTGGAGCTTCCTGCCCACGTCGCCGAGGCGCTCGGTCAGCACCTGCTCGACGAACATGTGGATATCCTCCGCCTTCGGGTCGATCTCCAGATCGCCGCGGTCGAGGTCGTCGAGAATGCCCTGCAGCCCGTCGATGATCGCGTCGGCTTCCTCGTTCGTGATGATGCTTTTCGCGCCGAGCATCGCCGCGTGCGCCATGCTGCCCGCGATGTCCTCGCGGTAGAGGCGGCAGTCGAAGCGGATCGACGAATTGAAGTCGTCCGCCGCGCTGTCCGTCACGCCGGACGTCCGTCCGGCCCACATCTTTGCCATTATAATTTCCCCTGCTCCCTAAGCGCCTGCACCTTGGTCGGCAGGCCCCAGCAGTCGATGAAGCCGGCGGCCTGCGCCTGATCGTAATCGCTGTCGCCGAACGTCACGAGGTTCTCGGAGTAGAGCGAATACGGCGAGCTCATGCCCGCGGGAATGATGTTGCCCTTGTAGAGCTTGAGCTTCACCGTGCCGGTGACATACTTGTTGCTCTCGTTCGCGAACGCCGTCAGGCACTCCTGCAGCGGCGTGTACCACTTGCCGTTGTAGATGAGGTCGGCGTAGTCGACGGCGAGCTTCTTCTTGAGGTGCAGCGTCTCCTTGTCGACGGTAATCATCTCTAAATGCTCGTGCGCGTAGTAGAGGATCGTGCCGCCCGGCGTCTCGTAGACGCCACGGTCCTTCATGCCGATGAGCCGGTTTTCCACGATGTCGATGACGCCGACGCCGTGCTTGCCGCCGAGCTCGTTGAGCTTGCGGATCACGTCGCTCGCCTTCATCCTTTCGCCGTTCACGCCCACCGGCGCGCCGGCTTCAAACTCGACGCTGACGTACTCCGGCTCGTCCGGCGCCTGCAAGGGCGAGACGCCCATTTCAAGAAAGCCCGGGCGCTCGATGGGCGCCTCGTTGGCGGGGTCTTCGAGGTCGAGGCCCTCGTGGCTCAGATGCCAGAGGTTCTTGTCCTTGGAATAGCTCGTCTCGCGGGAGACCTTCAGCGGCACGTTGTGCGCCTCGGCATAGTCGATCTCCTCGTCGCGGGATCTGATCTCCCATTCGCGCCACGGCGCAATGACGGGCATGTTCGGCGCGTAGCGCGCGATGGCGAGCTCAAAGCGCACCTGATCGTTGCCCTTGCCGGTGCAGCCGTGGGCGATGGCGTCCGCGCCCTCCGCGAGCGCGATCTGCGCGATCTTCTTGCCGATGACCGGCCGCGCAAACGCGGTGCCGAGCAGGTACGTCTCATAGTTCGCGCCCATCTTGAGCGAGGGGACGATGACCTCGTCCACCATCTCGTCGGTGAGGTCGGCGACGATCAGCTTGCTCGCTCCGGTCTTGAGCGCCTTTTCCTCCAGACCGTCCAGCTCGCCGCCGCCCTGTCCGACGTCCGCCGCCACGGCGACGATCTCCGCGTTGTTGTAGTGCTCCTTGAGCCAGGGAATGATGACCGACGTATCCAAACCGCCCGAATAGGCGAGCACGATCTTCTTGATGCTGTTTTTATCCATGATCTTGCCTCCAATTGCGCATAAAAATATGATTCCACGAATTATCGTGGAATCATTATACATTCCCTATCCGATCATGTCAAGCAGCTTTCTGAATATTCATTCAATTTTTGCCATTCTGCTTGCATGCTCATGCGCCTATTGGGCGCCGCTTGTGCATTTTTACGCACCGGCACGCGGCGCCCGCACCGTGAACGTGCCGCTGCCGTCGGTAAAGACCAGCGTCGACGGCTTTGCCGCCTCCTTCGCGCGTTCCGCCTCTGAAGCGGCCTTCTCCAACCGCCGCTTCTGCTCGCGCAGCGCGAACGGCACCGCCGCGCAGGACAGCGCGAGGAAGAATCCAACCGACAGCGCGATGTTCTTCGCCTGCTCGTAATCCGCCCACGCCGCGCCCAGCACCGCGTCGGCGGCGCTCAGCGCCGCCGCGCCGAGCAGCAGCGCCACGAGACTGCGGCGGCTCGGCAGCTTTTTGACGGGCAGATCGGGGAACGCCGCCTTCGCCGCCAGCACGAACGCGCCGAGGAGCAGCGCCAGCATCAGCGCGAAGCCCGCGATCTTCCCCATCGCCGGAGAGAGCAGCGTCCATGCCGCGCCTGCCGCCGCGAGAATAACGGTTCCCAGCGCCCAGAGCGGCAGAACGACCAGCAGCCG
>JAFTGG010000021.1 GCA_017458025.1 Oscillospiraceae bacterium
CCGCTGCCGCTGTGGACGCTGGCTGTCGCAGCGCCTCTGCTGTGCCTCGCCGCGTTTGGGCGGACGGGCCGCTTCGTGAAGCTGGCGCTGCTGTTTTTGCTGCTTGCCTGCGCGCTCGGCGGCGGCGTGCTGCTGCTTGGGCGCGTGACCGGCGGCATGGAGCGGCTTGGACGCGCGATGGTCTACGCGGAGCTGCCGTGGGGCGTGTTCTTTACGGCGTCGGGGCTTGCGTATTTGCTGCTGACGCTGATCTTTCGCGGCGGCGCGAAGCACGGCGCGGACGACTTTGCCGCCGCCTGCATCGAGTATGGCGGCAGACGCGCCGAGGTGCGGCTGTTTCGCGACACGGGCAACGCGCTGACCGATCCGCTGACCGGCGAGGGCGTGCCGGTGGTGGAAAAAAGCGCGGTGAAAGTTTTATTTTCAGAAGGAAACGATCCGGAAACGGCGCATGGGTCTTTTACCGCGCTGCGCGTCGGCACGGTGGGCGGCGCGGCGGCGCTGGACGCGTTCCGCTGCGACAAGCTGACCGTGGACGGGCGCGACCTCGGCGCGCGGCTCATTGCCGTATCGTCGGAGCCGCTGGGCAGCGGCGGGTATCAGGGGCTTTGGTTCAGCGACCGCGATGCGGCCGACGAACCGATTTGATCGCCATTTCGCCCGTCCCCTGCGGGGACAACCGGGAAAATGTGGCTGATACTAGGCCTTGTTTGAAAAATGGGCAACGTGACCAACGGCGAGGGATTTTTTTGCCAGACAAGGCCGATTTGACGCAGCAATACTTTGTGTATTGCAAGAAGAAGTGCCGCGGTATGGCGGAAAAAGACCCGCCGTTTGGGCATGTCGGCATTTTTCAAACAAGGCCTAAACACTGTTAAAAAGCTTTAGCTTTTTATAGCGCCGCAGGCGCGTCAGTGTTTGCATGAGACGGCGTGACGCGCTGAAAGCGCGGCGCGAGCGTGCGAAGCACGCGCGATCTCAAATTAAAGTTTTAACTTGAGATCAGTATGAAAAGGAGGACGCGGAGAACGATGGGCTTAAAGGAGTTGTGGGGTAAGGTCTGGATGTTCCTCGTGCGGCAGGGGCTGCTGCCGCAGGACAAGATATATTACATCAGCGGGAGCGATACGCTGCCGCCGCCGTTTACGCGGGAGGAGGAAGCGGAAAAGCTCGCGCGGCTCGACGCGGGCGACGCAGCGGTACGCCAGGAGCTCATCGAGCACAACCTGCGCCTCGTCGTTTACATCGCGCGGCGGTTTGAAAACACGGGCATCAACATCGAGGATCTCATCTCCATTGGCACGATCGGGCTCATCAAGGCGATCAATACCTATAAAAGCGACAAAAACATCAAGCTCGCGACCTACGCCTCGCGCTGCATCGAGAACGAAATCCTGATGCATCTGCGCAAGACCGCGAACCAGAAGTCTGAGGTCAGCTTCGACGAGCCGCTCAACACCGATTGGGACGGCAACGAGCTGCTGCTCTCCGATATCCTCGGCACGGAGGAGGATCTGGTGATGAAGCCCATCGAGGACGACGTGGACCGGACGCTGCTGCGCGACGCGATCGCGACGCTGGGCGAGCGCGAGCGGGAGATCATCACGCTGCGTTTCGGACTCGACGGGCGCGACGAGCTGACGCAGAAGGAGGTCGCGGACAAAATGGGTATCTCGCAAAGCTACATCTCGCGCCTCGAAAAGCGCATCATTGTGCAGCTAAAAAAAGAAATCCTGCGTATGAGTTGATTCTATTCAAATTTTATGGTACAATACACGCTCCGGGTATATGCCAGGAGCATTTTTGCATCATTGGAGAAATCAGCAATGTTCACAATCGAGCAAGCCTACGACCTCGCGTCGCTGACGGCGCTGTGCCGCGCGGCGCGCAAGACGGTACAGAAGTGGAGAAACGTGATCCGCGCAGTCTGCTGGGTGATCTTCGCGCTCGGCATCGTGATCCTTGCGGCGTCGCTGCTGCTGGACGGTCGGGTGGAATTCGAGCTGCTGGCGGCGGCAGCGGTCTTGCTGCTGTTGCTCCTGTTCGAGGACAGGCTGAACGGGTGGATATCGCTCAAACGCATGATCCCCGGTACGGCGCGCTCGGTGACAGTGTTTGCCGGCGACGCCTATACGGTGACGACCGACGCGCTGGAAACGCGATATCAGTATGAGAACATCACGGCCCTTTGTGAGTCGGAACGATACTTTTTCCTGTTTCTCGGCAAGAAGCACGGACAGATTTTCGACAAACAGGGCTTCCGACAGGGCGATCCCGACGCGTTCCGAGTATGGCTGGAGCAAAGGACGGGAAAAACATTTCAAACGATAAAATAATCATTTCACATACAAGGAGACAACCATGAAAGAACTACCCAAGGTCTACGAGCCCCAGCAGGTCGAGGGGCGCATCTATAAAATGTGGGAGGACAACAACTGCTTTCGCGCCGAGGTCGACCCCAGCAAGAAGCCGTTCTCCATCGTCATGCCGCCGCCGAACGTCACCGGCCAGCTCCACATGGGCCACGCGATGGACGCGACGCTGCAGGATATCCTGACCCGCTTCAAGCGCATGCAGGGCTACAGCGCGCTGTGGCTCCCCGGCACCGACCACGCGGGCATCGCGACGCAGATCAAGGTCGAGGAGGACCTGCGCGTCAACGAGGGCAAGACCCGCTACGACCTCGGCCGCGAGAAGTTCCTTCAGCGCGTCTGGGAGTGGAAGGAGAAGTACGGCAACCGCATCGTCGAGCAGCAGAAGAAGATGGGCTCGTCGTGCGATTGGTCGCGCCAGCGCTTTACGATGGACGAGGGCTGCTCCAAGGCGGTGCGCGAGACGTTCTGCGAGCTCTACGACAAGGGCCTTATCTACAAGGGCAGCCGCATCATCAATTGGTGCCCGCACTGCCTCACCGCGCTGAGTGACGCGGAGGTCGAGTATGTAGACAAGCCCGGACACCTGTGGTATATCCGCTACCCGCTCGCGGACGGCAGCGGCGACATCGTCGTCGCGACGACGCGCCCCGAAACCATGCTGGGCGATTCGGGCGTAGCGGTCAACCCCGAGGATGAGAAGTTCAAGCACCTCATCGGCAAGACCTGTATTCTGCCGCTTGTGAACCGCGAGATCCCCATCGTGGGCGACGAATACTGCGAGATCGGCTTCGGCACGGGCGCGGTGAAGATGACGCCCGCCCACGACCCCAACGACTTTGAGGTGGGCCTTCGCCACAACTTAGAGGTGATCCGCGTCATCGCGGACAACGGTACCATCAACGAGAACGGCGGCAAATACGAGGGCATGGACCGCTACGAGTGCCGCAAGCAGATCGTCGCCGATCTCGACGCACAGGGCTACCTCGTCAAGACCGAGGACTACAGCCACAATGTCGGCACCTGTTACCGCTGCCACAACGACGTGGAGCCGCTGATCTCCGCGCAGTGGTTCGTCAAGATGGAGCCGCTCGCCAAGGAGGCGCTGCGCGTCGTCAACGACGGCACGATCAGGTTCGTGCCGGAGCGCTTTGCCAAGACCTACACCAATTGGATGGAGAACTGCCACGATTGGTGCATCTCCCGCCAGCTCTGGTGGGGCCATCAGATCCCCGCGTGGTACTGCGACGAGTGCGGCCACATCAACGTGAGCCGCGAGGACCCCGCAAAGTGCGAGAAGTGCGGCTGCGAGAAGCTGACGCGCGAGGAGGACGTGCTCGACACATGGTTCTCCTCCGCGCTCTGGCCGTTCTCCACGATGGGCTGGCCCGACAAGGACGCCGCCGACCTCAAGTATTGGTATCCGACCTCCGTCATGGTCACGGGCTACGACATCATCTTCTTCTGGGTCGCGCGCATGATCTTCTCCGGCATGGAGCAGATGAAGAAGGAGCCGTTCAAAACCGTGTTTATCCACGGCCTCGTGCGCGACGACAAGGGCCGCAAGATGTCCAAGTCGCTCGGCAACGGCATCGACCCGCTGGAGATGGCGGAGAAGTACGGCGCGGACGCGCTGCGCTTCAACCTCATCACCGGCAACAGCCCCGGCAACGACATGCGCTTTTACGTCGAGAAGTGCGAGGCGATGCGCAACTTCGCGAATAAGATATGGAACGCGAGCCGCTTTGTTATGATGAACCTCACCATCGACAAGGTGGAGCTGCCGGAAAAGCTTGAGCTGGAGGACAAGTGGATCTTGTCCAAGCTCAACACGCTGATCCGCGAAGTCACCGACAACATGGACGCCTTCGAGCTGGGCGTGGCGTCGGCGAAGGTCTACGACTTCATCTGGGACGACTACTGCGATTGGTATATCGAGTTGACGAAGGCGCGCCTGAACGGCGAGGACGAGCAGGCGAAACGGAACGCGCAGAACGTGCTGTGCCATGTGCTGATCGAGACGCTCAAGCTGCTCCACCCGTTCATGCCGTTTATCACCGAGGAAATCTGGCAGGCTCTGCCGCACGGCGAGCGCGACGAGGGCGCGAAGTTCCTGATGCTCACGAAGTGGCCGGAGGCGAGCGACGCGTTCTCGTTCCCCGCGGAAGAAGCGGCGATGGGCAACGTCATCGAGGCGATCACCGCGATCCGCGCGCGCCGAAGCGAGATGAACGTCGCGCCGTCGAAGAAGGTGCGCTACACTGTCGCGACCGCGCATGAGGACGCGTTCCGCGCGGGTATCCCGTTCTTCCGGCGGCTCGCGTCGGCGAGCGACGTGGCGATCACGCCCGCGGACGCTCCGACGGCGGACGGCACGGTCGAGGTCGTGACCCATGCCTGTCGCGTGCTGATGCCGCTGGCGGAGCTGGTTGACTTTGAAAAGGAACTCGCCCGTATCGCCAAGGAAAAGGCGAACGCCGAGAAGCAGCTCGCGGGCATCGAGGGCAAGCTCGCGAACGAGAATTTTGTGAGTAAGGCGCCGGAGGCGGTCGTCAACGCCGAGCGCGAAAAAGCGGCGAAGCTGAAAGCGCTCCTTGAAAAGCTGGACGCCTCCGCGAAAGCGATGCAAAAATAAGGACAATACCGCGTAATTCTGGCGCGCAGATTGTGCCGCCGGAAATTTCGGCAGATGGCACAAAATTCCGTAGGTCATGCCGGCGCATGGTCAAGGAATTTTGGGGCTTATGACGAACATTTGTGCAAGCAAGATGTGTGTCATGAATTGTGCGGTATTGCCTAAGGATAAAAGAGGAGGATTTCGCGATGAAACGCATGCAACTCGGCGCCACCGGCATCGAGATCGAGAAGAACGGCTTCGGCTGTTTGCCGATTCAGCGCATCTCCAAAGAGGACGCGGCGCGTTTGCTCCGCAAAGCCTATGACGGCGGCATGAACTACTTCGACACCGCCCGCGCCAATTCCGACAGCGAGGAGAAAGTCGGCTACGCGTTCGCCGGCATGCGCGACAAGATCGTCATCGCCACCAATTCCGGCGCTCAGGACGCGGCTGGCATGCGCCGCGATCTCGAAACGAGCCTTCGCACGCTGCAAACCGACTACATCGACGTCTACCAGTTCCACAACCCGCCGTTCTGCCCGAAGCCGGACGGCGCGGACGGACTGTACGAGGAGGCGCTCAAGGCAAAGGCGGAGGGAAAGATCCGCCATATCTCCATTACGAATCACCGCCTCGCCGTGGCGCAGGAGGCGATCGACTCCGGACTCTACGCGACGCTGCAGTTTCCGTTCAGCTATCTCTCCGGCGAGCAGGAACAGAAGCTCATTGACGGCTGCCGCGAAAAGGGCATGGGCTTTATCGCCATGAAGGGCATGGCGGGCGGCCTGATCCGCGACGGCTACGCCGCGGCGGCGTTCATGGAGACGCAGGATATCGTCGTGCCCATCTGGGGCGTGCAGCACGAGTGGGAGCTGGATCAATTCCTCGACTGCGTCAAAAACGGCGCGGCGCTGACGGACGAGCGCAAAGCGACCATCGAAAAGGACCGCGCCGAGCTCTGCGGCGAGTTCTGCCGCGGCTGCGGTTACTGCATGCCATGTCCGATGGGGATCGAGATCAACAACTGCGCGCGCATGTCGCTGATGCTGCGCCGTGCGCCGGCGAAGGCATGGCTGACGGAGGCGTGGCAGGAGAAGATGAAGAAGATCGAGACCTGCCTGCACTGCAACTCCTGCGCGTCGAAGTGCCCCTACGGGCTCGACACGCCGAAGTTGCTGCGGGAAAACTATGACGACTATTGGAAGGTCCTCGCGGCGAGCGAGGGCTGAGCGCAAATAATAACGAGCGTCCCGCGTGTTTCGACAGGATCGGACACGCGGGACAAACTATAATCATTCCGTACCGATGGGTACGGAATATTTTTATGCCGATTGAGACTAGGCCCTGTTTGAAAAATGCCGGCATGCCAAAACGGCGGGCCTTTTTCCGCCATACTGCGGCAATTTTTCTTGCAATACACAAAGTATTGCTGCGTCAAATCGGCCTTGTCTGGCGAAAAAATCTCGCGCCATTGGCCACGTTGCCCATTTTTCAAACAAGGCCTAGTATAAGACGCGTTTTGCGCCATCGGCGCAAAAATGGCAGCGCGGGTCACCGCGATGCCTCGCTGATAAAATGGAAGCATTTTATCAGAAAATCGTATGACAAGAGAGGAACGCACGATGGAAGTACAGACAAAAACCATAGACTGTACGCTGACCGTCAGCTTCCGCGGCGAGTTGGACCACCACGCCGCGCGGGAGACCGTGACGGCGCTTGAGCGCGCGGTGGACGCGGCGCTGCCGATGCATCTGACGCTCGACTTCGGCGGCGTGACATTCATGGACAGCTCCGGCATCGCGGTGGTCATGCGCGCATTCCGGCGCATGAGCGCGCTCGGCGGCAGGCTGGAGCTGATCAACGTGCCGGCGCAGGCAAAAAAGGTATTCGACGCGGCGGGCATCACTGCCCGCGTACCGATGGGGACATAGGGCGTTCCCGCCAGGACAAGAAGAATATACGGCAGCATCGCACAATTCGACGCGCGTATCTTGCTTGCAGAAATTTTCGTCATATATTCAAAAATGCCTTGCCGTGCGTCAGCATGCCCTGCGAAATTTTATGTCATCTGCCGAAATTTCCGGCGGCGCAATTTGCACGCGCGAATTATGCGGCGTTGTCATAAAACGCTATTGCGCAGCCGCGCGCCGCCGCGCAATAGCGCCTATTTTACGCATACAGCGTGGAGGTTTATTATGAAAGTCAAACCGAATAACTACATAGCGCTCGAATTTTTGAGCCGCAGCGTCAACGAGGGTTTTGCCCGCACGGCGGCGGCGGCGTTTGCAACCCAGCTCGACCCGACGCTCGATGAGCTCGGCGACATCAAAACCGCCGTCAGCGAAGCGGTGACAAACGCCATCGTCCACGCGTATCCCGACGCGTTGGGCAAGATCTCGCTCCGCGCGAGCGTCTTTGACGGAAACGTGCTGGAGATTGTCGTGCGCGATTGGGGCTGCGGCATCGCGGACGTCGACAAGGCGCGCGAGCCGCTTTACACCACCGGCGGCGAGGAACGCAGCGGCATGGGCTTTACCATCATGGAGAGCTTCATGGACGCGTTGATCGTGCGCTCGAAGCCGGGGAAAGGCACGGTCGTGACGATGAAGCGGCGCATCGCGCAGCGCAGCGGGAGAAAATGAGCGCGGACACCTTCGCGCTGCTCGAACGCGCGCAGCAGGGCGACGAATCCGCCTGCGAGCGCGTGCTGACGGAGAACACGGGCCTCATCTGGAGCGTCGTCAAGCGCTACTACGGCCGTGGCGTCGAGCCGGACGACCTGTATCAGCTCGGTTGCCTCGGGTTCCTGAAAGCGGTGCGGGGCTTTGACCTCAACTATGGCACGCAGTTCTCGACCTACGCGGTGCCGAAGATCGCGGGCGAGATCCGCCGCTTCTTGAGGGACGACGGACCGGTCAAGGTGGAGCGCAGCGTGCGGGAGAGGTCGTTCGCCGTCTACGCCGCGCGAGAAAAGCTGTGCGCGGAGCTTGGGCGCGAGCCAGCGCTCTCGGAGCTGTCGGAGGCGACGGGGCTTCGGGCGGAGGAGATCGCGGAGCTGGAGCTTGCGACCGCCGCGCCGGAGTCGCTGCAGCAGGAGCTCGGCGACGGGCTGACGCTGGAGAATACGCTCGGCAGCGAGTCGCCGGAGGACGGCATGGTGGAAAAGATCGCGCTTCGCGCGGGCATCGACGCGCTTCCGGAGCGCGAGCGCATGACAATCCTGCTGCGGTTTTACAAGGGGCTGACGCAGGAGCAGACGGCGCGGGTGCTGGGCGTGTCGCAGGTGCAGGTGTCGCGGCTGGAGCGTCGGGCCTTGCAAAGCCTGCGGGAAACTTTGGGCTAGGGGCATGCAGGCGGCGCTTCGGCGCTCACACCGTTGCGGCATGGTCGAGTCGGCCGCCGCCGCGTCCGAGCCTCCCGCCGCTGCCTCGAAAGCGCCTCGCTTCTTCCGCCGCAGGCGGCGCTTCGGCGCTTTCCTCCTGAAACTCCGTCATCGTTCCCCAATATCGCTTCGGCATGTTCGACATGCGCCGTTTGGGATTCTCGCGCTCGGGGATCGCAATCGTATCGTAAAACCGCTTCCACAGCCTGCGATAATCCGCTTCCTCCGCGTCCGGCGCCGCTATTTCAAACGATTCCAACGGCACGATGCGTGACACGCCGTTTGCGTAGAGCAGCGCTTCGCGGTGCGTACGGTCGTAGATAAAAAACGTCTCGTTGTAGCAGCGGTCGCAAAAGTGCCCGCGCAGCAGCGGCAGCACACGGTTTTTCGGCTCGATCTCCGCGCCGAGCATGCCGTCGAACACCGAGAAGCGCAGAAACCCGCGCAGGTGCTCGACCTCCGTCGAGAGCTGATGCACCGCGCGCAGCAGCGGCTGATACGCGTCGTCGGACAGGCGCGTGAGGTAACGAGGCCCCTCGCGGTAGAGCTTTGCGACAAAGCGGTATATCGCCATCTCCTTGTTCGGCAGGCATGTCAGATGCACGCGCCGAAGCAGCGGTATCACATCGGGCGAGAGCCTGCGCAGGCTCCGGCTGACACGCTCGGCGTGCGCGCGTACGGTCGCCACGGTGCGCACTTCAAAAAAGCAGGGCTCGGCGTCCCCATCGCAGACGATCGCGGTGGGACGCTCTTTTTGCGTGTAGCTTTCGTAAATACAGCTGAGCAGCCCGTCGAAGCTGCCGTCGTACTGATAGATGATCTCTCGCCATGCCATGATTGCCCCTCGCTCTTTTGCCTATATGCGGCGTCGCCGCCCTCTCGACAGACGCAAAGCCGCCTTTGGCGCTCCGACGCAGCCGCGCCCTCAATCGCCGCGAAGCCGGCGGATTATCCCACTCTGTCGAACAGCGATAGCTGCTCAAACTGCGCGGCGGGCAGCGCGGCGCGCTCGATTGCCATCAGGTTCGCCATGACGCCCGCATAGCTGAGCCGCAGCGGCGTTGCCAACTGTCCCGAACAGGTCAGAAAGTACTGCGCCCGCTTCATTACGACGCCGAGCTTGCGGAGGTCGTCGGCGTGGAGCGGGCCCGTGCGCCGAGCGACCAAAATGCGCTTTGCCGACACGACGCCGACGCCGGGTACGCGAAGCAGCGTTTCATAGTCCGCGCGGTTGACCTCGACGGGGAAGAACTCCGGATGCCGCAGCGCCCAACAGCATTTGGGATCGAGCCGCGGGTCGAAATCCGGCTGCGCTTCGTCGAGCAGTTCACACGCGCGAAAGCCATAGAACCGCAGCAGCCAATCCGCCTGATACAGCCGATGCTCGCGAAGAAGCGGCGGTTTGGTGTCGAGCGACGGCAAAAGCGCGTTTTCGACCACCGGCACATAGGCGGAGTAAAACACGCGCTTCAGACGATATTGCCCGTAGAGCGATTCGGTCAGGTTCAAAATATGCCGGTCGCTCTCGCCGGACGCGCCGACAATGAGCTGCGTGCTCTGTCCCGCGGGCGCGAAACGCGGCGCGGAGCGGTACTTCACCAGCTCCGCCTTGCTTTCGGCGACTCCGTAGCGGATCTGCCGCATCGGCGCCAAAATGGCGCGCTTGGTCTTGTTTGGCGCAAGGCTTTTGAGCGACGCCTCGCTCGGCAGCTCAATGTTGACGCTCAGACGGTCGGCGAGCAGCCCAAGCTGATAGACCAGCTCCGGCGAGGCGCCGGGAATCGCCTTGGCATGGATATAGCCGTTGAAGCGATACTCGCCGCGCAGAAGAGACAACGTGCGGATCATCAGCTCCGTCGTGCGGTCGGGAGAACCGAGCACGGCGGAGGAGAGGAACAGCCCCTCAATGTAGTTCCGGCGATAGAAACCTATGGTCAGCTCAGCCAATTCCTTTGGCGTAAAGGAAGTTCGCCTTACATCATTGGAGCGCCGGTTGACACAGTATTTGCAGTCGTACACGCAGTCGTTGGAGAGCAGGACCTTGAGCAGCGTTACGCAGCGCCCGTCGGCGGAGAAGGTGTGGCAGCATCCGGCGATAGACGACGACGTAGAGCCGATCATGCCCTCGACGTGCCCGCGCCTTGCGCCGCTGGACGTACAGGCGGCGTCGTACTTTGCCGCGTCCGCGAGGATCGTGAGCTTGTCCAACAGCTCCATGAGCGTGTTATGCGGCGTAGAGCACGCTCTCAAGCTCCAGCTCGGCGCGCGGGAACTCGACCGTATTATCGCGTGCCGCGGCGTGACGCGCGCGGCGGCGCGTGGGCCGCGGCGTGTCGAGCCATTCGACGAGCTTCATGAGGTTTGCCGACGCAACGCCGACGCCGATGAAAACAAAACATAAGGTCATTCCGGTCATGTTGATTACCTCCGTAGAATTTTTGTTCGAGTTTTATTATAAATCGAACATTCGTACTTGTCAAGAAAAAATCGAACAAAAATTTGAAAAAAGTTTTAGACAGATCGGAGAAGCGTTTATCGCGCTATTGAAAAAAGCCTTCCCTTCCGCTATAATGTGCAGCGGAAAGAGAGGGCTTACCAGATATGGACGATTTTACCTCCCGCTACTGCGCGGCGCGGCGCGCCGCCATAGCGCGGGATTTTGCGAGACTGAACCCCGAGCAGCGCAACGGCGTGTTGACGACCGAGGGCCCGCTGCTGCTGCTCGCCGGCGCGGGCAGCGGCAAGACGACGGTGCTCATCAACCGCGTCGCGAACATTCTGACCTACGGCCGCGGCAGCGACTGTGACACGGCGCCGGACTTTGCGACGGAGGACGACCTCGCGTTTTTGGAGAGCTACCCGCAGCATCCGACGCCGGACGAGCGCGGCCGCATGCTGCGCCTCTGCGCGGTGGAGCCGGCGAAGCCGTGGCAGGTGCTGGCGGTGACGTTTACGAACAAGGCGGCGAGCGAGCTGCGCGACCGCCTCGACGCGTTTGGCGTCGAGGGCGCGCGGGACGTGTGGGCGCTGACGTTCCACTCGGCCTGCGTACGCATTTTGCGCCGCGACATCGACAAGCTGGGCTTCTCGCTGGATTTCACCATCTACGACGCCGATGATTCCCGCCGCGTCGTGCGCGACATCGTGCGGGAGATGGACCTCGACGAAAAGGCCTTCCCGCCGCGCGAGGTGCTGGGCGTTATCTCCAAGGCGAAGGACGCGATGGAGACCGCGCGCGACTTCGCGGCGCATTGGTCGGGCAGCGGCGATTGGCGCAAGGAGCGCATCGCGAAGATCTACGCCGCCTACGACCGGACGCTGCGCGAGGCGAACGCGCTCGACTTCGACGATATTTTGCTCCACGCCGTGACGCTGCTGCAAAGCGACGGGGAGGTGCGCGATTACTACCGCCGCAAGTTCCGCTACGTGCTCATCGACGAGTATCAGGACACGAACCGGCTGCAATATTTATTGATGAAGCAGCTCGTCGGGCCGAAAGGCAACATCTGCGTCGTGGGCGACGACGATCAGAGCATCTACCGCTTCCGCGGCGCGGATATCTCGAATATCCTCAACTTTGAGAAGGAATACAAGGGCACGCGCACGATCCGTTTGGAGCAGAATTACCGTTCGACGCAGCATATCCTCGACGCGGCGAACGCCGTCATCAGGAACAACGCCGGGCGCAAGGGCAAGACGCTGTGGACGGACGCGGGCGACGGCGATAAGGTGACGATCAAGACCGTGTTCAATGAGCAGGACGAGGCGAACTACGTCGTGTCGTCCATCATGAGCGACTTCGGCCGCGGCAGGAATTGGCGCGACAACGCGATCTTGTACCGCATGAACGCACAGTCGAACGCGCTCGAATACGCGTTCAAGCGCAACGGCGTGCCGTATCAGGTCGTGGGCGGCATGAATTTTTTCGAGCGCGCCGAGGTCAAGGACATGCTCTCGTACCTCGCGGTGCTGAACAATCCCGCGGACGACCTGCGCCTGCGGCGTATCATCAACAACCCGCCGCGCGGCATCGGCGCGTCCAGCGTCGAGAACGTGCAGCGGCTTGCAACGGAGCAGGGCGTGCCGATGATCGAGATCGTCCGCCGCGCCGACGAGTACGCCGACTTGAGCCGCGCGGCGGCGAAGCTGCGGCAGTTCGCGGCGCTCATCGACGACCTGCGCGACGCGGCGGAGGACACGCCGCTGCCGGAGCTGTACGACCTCGTGTGCGACAAGAGCGGCTATACCCGCGCCTTGCGGGAGAAGAACGACATGGAGAGCCGCGGGCGGCTTGAGAACGTGCAGGAGCTCAAATCCAACATCGCCGCGTTCCTCGAAAACGACCCCGAGGACGCGACGCTTTCGGGCTTCCTCAACGAGATCGCGCTCTACACAGACCTCGACAGCGCGACGACGGACAACGCCGTCACGATGATGACGATGCACAGCGCGAAGGGCTTGGAGTTCCCGTGCGTCTATGTCGTCGGCATGGAGGAAGGCGTGTTCCCCGGCCAGCGCGTCTACGGCGACGACGAGGAGCTGGAGGAGGAGCGCCGGCTTTGCTACGTCGCGATGACCCGCGCGAAGGAGAAGCTGACGCTCACGAACGCGCGCCAGCGTATGCTGTTCGGACACACGACGCCCAACGCGCCCTCGCGCTTTTTGCGGGAGGTGCCGGAGGACGACGCCGATTGGCAGGGCAAGAGCGACCCCAACGCCCGCGCGTTTGGCACGCTCGCCGAGCACGGCTACGACGATTACGAAAACCATTTCGGCAGTTCGGGCTTCGGCTCCGCGCGAACGTCCCGCGCGAGCGCGGTCCATACGTCCTACGCCGCGCCGCGCAGAGAGCGCAAGCAGGCTGCCGCTCCCGCGCAGCGACCTGCGGGCGCGCCGCTGCCGCAGCTCAATCCCGGCGACCGCATCAACCATAAGAGCTTCGGCGACGGCATGGTGACCGATGTGACGCCGACCGGCGGCGACGTGCTGCTGGAGGTGGCGTTCGACGACGTGGGCACCAAGAAGCTTCTGCTCAAATTTGCAGGGCAGCACATTACCAAGCTGTAAGGAGGGCGGCACATGGACAAGGCGATCACCGGACATACCGGCCTGTACTGCCTGCTCGGCAGTCCCGTGGCGCACAGCGCCAGCCCGCAAATGCACAATGAGGCGTTCCGCCTGCTCGGCGTCGACGCGCGGTATCTTGCCTTCGACGTGACGCAGGAGACGCTTCGGACCGCCGTCGACGGACTGCGCGCGATAGGCGCGCGCGGCTGGAACCTTACCATGCCCTGCAAGACCGCGATGGCGCCGCTCTGCGACGAGCTGACGCCGGTGGCGCGGCTGTGCGGCGCGGTCAACACCGTCGCGAATCGCGGCGGCAGGCTTGTCGGCACGACGACCGACGGGCTCGGCTGGGTGCTCAGCGCGAAAGAGGCGGGCGTCGGCGTCGCGGGCAAGCGCATCGTCCAGCTCGGCTGTGGCGGCGCGGGAACGAGTATCCTCGCCCAATGCGCGGTGGACGGAGCGGCGGCGATCGACGTGTTCAAGCGAAAAAACGCGTCCTGGGACGATACGCGGGCGTTCGCGGAGCGCGTAAAAGCAGAGACTTCCTGTCAAGTGGTTTTACATGACATAGAGGAAAAAACCGAGCTTTGCGCTTGCATCGCGGAGGCGGACGTGCTGCTGAACACGACGTCGGTCGGCATGCGCGGCGCCGGGGGCTGTCTGATTCCGGACGCGTCGTATCTGTACGCCGGCCTCGCCGTTTCCGACATCATCTACGAGCCGCGCGAGACGGAGCTGCTGCGCATGGCGCGCGAGGCGGGCTGCCGGACCGTGGGCGGCATGTACATGCTGCTCTGGCAGGGCGCGGCGGCGTTTGAGTTCTGGACGGGGCGGAAGATGCCCGTCGGGGAGATTCGGGCGAAATACTTCGCCGAGGCATAATACTGCATTGCAAAATGGCATAAAAAAGAGCGCATCGCCAGATGCGCTCTTTTTTATTTCTTCCCCGCGAGGAAGTAGTCGCTGTTTCCCGGGTGATAGAACGGGCAGGCATCGCGGCGCTTTTCCATCAGCGCGGCGTACTCGTCCTCGTCGAGGTCCTGCTCGCAGATATAGTCGTCGTACTCCTCGTCATAGGCGTAGTAGACGCAGTCTTCGCAGATGCTCATTTGCCGGACGCTTCCTCGTGGCCCTCGCCGGCGTAGGAGTGGTGCAGCAGCTCGTGCCGCCGCTCGGTGAGGTCCTCGGCATACATCGTGTTGAGCACGGGGTTGCGCTCGCTGCGCTTGAACATCGCGCTCTTGTCGATTTCATACAGGCCCGCCGCGCGCTTGAGCTTGGTGGACATCAGCGCATAGGGCTGTCCGGCACCGCCGACGCAGCCGGAGCGGCAGGACATGACTTCGACGATGTCCACCTGCACCTCGCCCGACTCGATCTGGTCGAGCAGGGTCTTGGCGTTGCCGAGTCCGTTGACGACCGCGACGCGCACGTCGCGCTCGCCGATCTTCACGGTGGCGAAGCGGATGGGGTCTGTGCCGCGCAAGCCGCTGTGCTCGATCATGCGCAGCGCGTTCTTGGACTTGTCGGGCAGGCAGTGGCGCACCACCGCTTCGGCGACGCCGCCGGTGGAGCCGAAAATCTCCGCCGCGCCGGAGCCCATGCCGTAGGGGAGGTCGGGGGACTCCTTTTCGAGCTGCTCAAACAGGATACCGGATTCCTCCATCATGCGGATGACCTCCTGCGTCGTGAGCACAAGGTCGACGTTCGGCACGCCGTCGCGGCTGAACTCGGGGCGCGCCGCCTCCATCTTCTTTGCCGTGCAGGGCATGATGGCGATGTGGAAGGTCTTGCGGCCGTCCTCGCTGTCCTTTTTGGCGTAGCGGTCCTTGAGCACCGTCGCGAACATCTGCATGGGTGAAAGCGCCGAGGAGAGGTTCTTCAAAAACTGCGGGCGCTCCTGCTCGACATAGCGTACCCACGCGGGGCAGCAGGAGGTCATCAGCGGCAGGTTCTCGCCGGACTCGAGGCGGCGCATGAACTCGTCGCCTTCCTCGCGCACGGTCAGGTCCGCGCCGAAGATGGTGTCGTACACCTCGTCCGCGCCCATGATCTTGAGCGCCGAAACGAGCTGGTCGAGCACGTTTTGCCCGGGCGGGATACGGTACGCTTCGCCCAGCGCGACGCGCACGGCGGGCGCGATCTGGACGACGACGCGCTTGGTGGGGTCGTGCAGCGCCTTCCACGCGAGGCCGATCTCGTTTTTGACCGTGATCGCGCCGGTGGTGCAAACCGCCGAGCACTGCCCGCAACTGACGCAGTGCGTCGCGGAGAGCTTGGCGTCGCCCGCGGTGGCGATGCGCAGGTTCGGCCCGCGGCCGACGAAGCGCAGGATGCTCATGCCCTGCATCTCCTCGCACACGCGCACACAGTCGCCGCAGAGGATACACTTGCTCATATCCACGCTGATCGCCTTGGAGGAGTGGTCTTCCTCGTACTTCGGGCGCGTGTCGTCGAAGCGGATATCGTGGATACCGAAGCGCACCGCCATGTTCTGCAGACGGCAATCGCCGTTTTTCGGGCAGGTGGTGCAGTCGCGGCAGTGCGCCGCAAGAATCAGCTCAAGGATCGTGCGGCGGTAACGCAGCAGGCGCGAGGTGTTGGTGCGGATCCTGAGCCCGTCGCGCGGCGCCATCTGGCATGCCGCCTCGATGCCGCCCTTGTCGTCCTCGACCATGCACATACGGCACGCGCCGTAGACCGACAGGTCGGAATGGAAGCAGAAGTTCGGCATTTCGACGCCCGCCTTCTGGCAGACCTCGAGCACGCTCTTGTGGCTGTCGTCGAACTCCACGCGGATATTGTCCACATACATGATGCCGTTAGCCATCAATCGTCACCTCCTCGATGGCGCCGAAGGCGCACAGCTCGATACATGTGTAGCACTTGACGCACTTCTCCGGATCAATGTGGAACGGGCTCTTGAGCTCGCCGGAAATCGCCTCCGCGTGACAGGAGCGCGCGCAGCGCGAGCAGCCCTTGCACTTCTCGGGGTCGATGACGATGCGCTTCCTGTCGTACGGCACGCCGTCGCCGGGGGCGATGGGGAGCCTCGTTTCCTGCTTGCACAGCGGGCAGTTGCCCTCGATGTGGTTCTGGAAATCGTCCGCGAACGCGCTTGCCGCGACGTTCATCGTCGAGGCGCAGCCTTTGCCGAGCGAGCAGAACGCGGTCATGTGCACGACCTCGCCGAGTTCGAGCATCATGCCGACGGCCGCGTCGTCCGCCTTACATTCGACGAGGCTGCCCATCAGCTCCGCCATGCGCTTCGTGCCCTCGCGGCAGGAAACGCACTTGCCGCAGAAATCCGCCTGCGTCGCGCGCAGAAAGCTGTAAGTCACGTCGACCATGCAGCGGTCCTCGTCGAGCACGGTGATGACGCCGTCGCCGCGGCGGCAGCCCCAGGGCGCGAGCGCCTTGAAGTCCAGCGGCAGGTCCAGCTCGTCCGCGGTGACAAGACCGCCGGACGGGCCGCCGATCTGCATCGCCTTGAACGCCTTGCCGTTCGCCATGCCGCCGCCGAGCTCCTCGACGATCTGACGCAGCGTCGTGCCTTTTTCGACCTCAATGCGGCCGGGGCGGGCGACGTCGCCTTTGAGTAAGTATGTTTGTGCCATAATCTACTCCGTATATGTATGAGTATGGTGTTTTTTGCGTACGTCCACTTTATCATTGATTCGGAGGAATGTAAATAGAAGAATGTGTGTATACCGCCTTTTATTTCCCGTGCCTTGACACCCATTCGCGCTTTTGCTATGATACATAAAACGAAATATAGGAATATGAGGTAAATTTTATGAATATTCTTGTCACCGGCGGCGCCGGTTATATCGGCTCTCACACCGTCGTTGAGCTGTTGCTCGCGGGCCACGAGGTCGCCGTGGTCGACAACCTCTCCAACGCGTCGGAGGAATCGCTGCGCCGCGTGCTGGAGATCGTGCGCAAGGACCGGCCCGAGGTCCGGACGATCCCGTTCTACAACGCCGACCTGCGCGACCGCGCGGGGCTGGAGAAGGTATTTGCCGAGAGCAAGCCGTTTGACGGCTGTATCCATTTTGCGGGCCTCAAGGCGGTCGGCGAGAGCGTGGTGAAGCCGTGGGAGTACTATGAGAACAACATCGGCGGCACGCTGACGCTGCTCGACGTCATGCGCGCTCACGGCTGCAAGAGTATCATTTTCTCGTCGTCCGCGACGGTTTACGGCGATCCGGCGACGGTCCCCATCACCGAGGAGTGCCCCAAGGGACAGTGCACGAACCCCTACGGCTGGACGAAGTCGATGCTCGAGCAGATCATGACCGACCTGCACACCGCCGACGTCAAGAACGGCGACGCGCAGCCGTGGAACGTGGTGCTGCTGCGCTACTTCA
>JAFTGG010000174.1 GCA_017458025.1 Oscillospiraceae bacterium
ACACCGGCTACGTCGACTTCGGCTGCGGCTGGGGCGACGGACGGCAGATCATCTTCTCGAACCCCGCGTAAGCGGGCTTTTAAGAAGTGCCGGACGGAGACGTTTTTGCCCAAGGGGTAACGTGTTGCGTTACCCCTTGGGATGGGAAGGAGGAGCTATTGTGACTTTGGGAGAAGGCAAGCGCAAGGTGCTGATGCTGCTCGACGAGTATTCGAGCGGCGGCGAGATCACCGTCGACGGGGACATTGACGCGAAAATGAACGACTTCTTCGACATTGCCCAGCGCGACGTCGCGGCCTGGCAGCCCATCGTGCGCCGCGTCGGCGTCACGCTGGACGGCACGGGCCGTATGGCGCTGCCGGAGGACGTTTCGCGCGTGATCCGTATTCGCAAGGGCGGTGTCCGCGCGGCGGGGTACGAGGCCATCGACGGAATGCTGGTCTACCATGTCGGCGACGAGTCCGCGCTGTCGATCGACTACATTGCCGCGCCGGCAAAAATTACGCCGGAGACGCCGGACGATTACGCGTTCGAGGTCAGCGAGGACGCGGCGAACTGCCTGCCGTACTATGTGGCGGCGCAGCAGCTCATTGCCGACCTCGTGGTGGATTACGGCGCGTTCTACAACCTGTACCTCCAGACGCGCGCGCTGCTGCCGCGCTCGACGCTGCTCTCCGGCGGGGGTGTGCGGCAGAGCCTTTATGGGAGGTAGCGTATGCCGAGGAAAAACGGTGCGGCGATCCGCACCAAAAAATATGACCGCTTCCGCGGCGTGGATTTTTCCACCGATCCCGCGCTTGTCGACGACGCAAGGTCGCCGTGGGCGCCCAACATGGTCGCCGATATGGGCGGCATGCCCGAAAAGCGCCCCGGCTGGCGCACGCTGCGGACGTTTCAGGGACGCGTCAACGGACTCTATGACGCGGTGTTCGACGGCGTGACGCACCATCTCGTGCACGCGGGGACGAAGCTCTGGCAGTGGCACGGGGACGGAGAAACGGAACCGGCGCTGCTGGCGGAAGGCCTGCCCGACGAGCGCAGCACGGCGGTCTACATGGGCGGCAAGCTGTGGCTGTTCACCGGCGGCGGGCTGTATCGCTACGACGGCGCGAGCGTCAAAAGCGCGGCGGAGGGCGCCTATGTGCCGCTGACCATCATCGCGCGGACGCCGTCGGGCGGCGGCGTGAGCTACGAGGCGGTCAACCTGCTCAGCGGCCGGCAGAAGGTCAGCTTCCTCGCCGACGGGTCGAGCACGGAGTACAAGCTGCCGTATACGGACGTCGACAGCGTGGACGTCGTCGAGGTGGACGGCGCGGCAAAAGCCTCGGGCTGGTCGGCGGACCTGTCGGCGGGCACCGTGACGTTCACGAGCGCGCCGGCCAAGCCCTCCGCGGGCGCGGAGGACAACGTGACCATCGCGTTCACCAAGACCATCGCCGGCTACGCCGACCGCATCGGCAAGTGCCGCGCGGCCGTCGTCTGGGGCGTCGGCGCGGCGAGCGACCGCATCGTCGCGACCGGCAATCCGGACTATCCGAACTACGATTTCACCTGCGGTTACGCCGACGGAACGTATTGGCCCGACACGGGCTACGCCGTCATCGGCACGGACGAGACGGCGATCCTCGGCTACCGCAGACTGGGCGAGTACCTCGCCATCATCAAGGAGGACAACGGGCAGGATTCCACCGTGTTCCTGCGCTCCAGCGCGCTGGACGAGGACGGCGAGGCGGTGTTTCCCGTCAAGCCGTGCCTCGCGGGCGCGGGCGCGGTGACGCGCTTTGGCTTCGGCAACATCGGCGACGAGCAGCTAATCCTGACCGGCAGCGGCGTATACGCCCTGACGACCAACAGCTTCACGGCGGAGCGCATCGCGCAGAACCGCAGCTACCGCGTCGATCCGAAGCTGCTTTCCGAGGAGCTGTCCGACGCGGTGTCGTGCAGCTATGACGGCGCGTACCTGATCTTCGTCGGCGGGCGGGTCTACGGCCTCGACGGACGGCAGCCGCGCAGCTATACCTCCCGCAACGACACGAGCTTCGTCTACGAGTGCTTTTATTGGGAGAACGTGCCGGCGCGCAGCGTCCTGCGCCGCATTGAGGGCGGCGTGGAGTCGCTTTACTTCGGCACGGACGACGGGCGCGTGTGCCGCTTCAACACCGACGTCGAGGGCATGGCGCGCTATAACGACGACGGCGCGGCAATCGAAGCGGTGTGGTCGACGCGCTCGGACGACGACGGAGACCCGATGGTCTGCAAGACGATGCTCAAAAAGGGCAACGCGGTGACGATCAAGCCCTACGCCCGCAGCGGCGCGAAGATCCTGTTCCGCACTGACCGCGACACGGTCGCGTGGCAGGCGGCGGAGGGGACGATGGACATTTTCGATTGGGAGGACATCGACTTTTCGCGCTTCACGTTCAACGCCAACGACGGCCCGTCGGAGATCCCGTTCCGCCGCAAGGTGAAAAAGTACAAGCGGCTGCAGATCCTCGTCAAGAACGACGCGGTCAACGAGGGCTTCGGCGTGTACGCCATCGTAAAGCACTACGCGGCGGGCAATTTCGCGAAAACATAAGAAAGGATACCAGCTATGAGCTTATCGAATTACAAATTGACGGACAGCGCCATCGCGCAAAAGGGCGTCGCCGCCGCGCCGGATAAGCTGACCGGAACCGCGGCGCAGAACAAGGCGGTGTTCGACCGGCTGATCCGCGAGGCGGTGCAGGAGCTGTTCAACGGACTGATCGACACGCTTTCGTCCGAGGACGGCGCGGCGGAGGTCGGCACGGCGGAGATCGAGGGCGTCGCCGGCAGCGACGTGCAGACGGTGCTGGGCAGCCTCAAGACGCTGCTGGACACCAAAAGCGCCGGCGCGGACATGACGGCGGCGCTCGCCCTCAAGAGCGATAAGGCGACCACCGACCTGCACATCAGGAGCGTGTCGCTGGACGCGGACACGGGCGTGTTCACGTTCACGCGCGAGGACGGCAGCTATGTAAGCGTCGACACCGTGCTTGAAAAGGTCGCGACCAATTGGCGGTACGACGCGCCCACGCAGAGCCTCGTGCTGACGCTCGCCGACGGCACGAGCCAGAGCGTTCCGCTCTCCGCCTTCATCACGGAGACGGAGTTTCTCGACAGCGATCAAATCGCATTTTCGGTCAGCGACCACAAAGTGACCGCGACGGTCAGGGCGGGCGGCGTCACGGACACGATGCTCTCGTCCGAGCTTGTCGCGCAGCTGCGGGGGCATGTGTCCTCGGCGGCGGGCAGCGCGTCCGACGCGAGCCAGAGCGCCTCGGCGGCGGAGCTGTACCGCACGCAGGCGGCAGGCAGCGT
>JAFTGG010000175.1 GCA_017458025.1 Oscillospiraceae bacterium
AGCAGCGTGCAGGCGCACAGCGCCGCAATGCCGGCCAGAGCCAGCGCCGCGCACGCCTTCACCGTCGCCGTGCCGGAGCGGCTCAGCAGCGCCAGCGCGCCCAGCGCCATAGCGAGCGCCGTCGCCTGCACCGAGAACTCCGCCTGATAGAACAGGTACACGATGCCGAGGATCAGCAGCACCGGCACGAGCACGCACATGACCGTGACGCTCACGGGGTAATAGTGGCGCATCACGAAGGATGTGAACGCGAAGAACGCGCCCACGCCCGCCAGAACGCCGCCCGCCTTGGCGAACCACGCCCGCTTCTCGCGCATCACGAGCAGCGCGACGCCCACCGCTAACAGCACCAGCGCGATCCAACGCGCCGCGCCGAGGAAATCATACCAGCCGAGCATCTGCGAAATCGTCCCGCGCGCGTAATAGCGGTCGACCATCAGCAGATACCACTCCGCAACCAGCCCCGCGATCAGCAGAATCACCGCGCGGTTCATATTGCGCTCGCTCTTTTGCTGGCGCGCGATACGCTTATCATTGGACTTCTGTGCCATTTATCTATATCCTCCAAAGAGCTTTTAACATTTTATACAGGGAGCGTAAGCGCTCCACAACGCACTATGTTAGCAGAAAACTTGTCCGTTTGCAAGGTTAAATTCGGGAACTTTTTGGGAAGTTTTACAAAATTCAAAAAATCTTAAAAATTTTTGTGAAACCCTCTTGACAACATTCTGTAAACCAGCCTATAATGTGCCTGTTCGTTTAGACAGACCACAATATCTTGTGTTTATTTTGGGAAGCAAAGGGGAAGCAGCCATGAAAGTCATCAAGCGCAACGGCGCGGAGGTCGAGTTCGACATCGTCAAGATCATCGCCGCGGTCACCAAGGCGAACAACGTCGTCGACGAGGTGGAACGCATGACGCCGGTGCAGATCCAGCGCATCGCCGAGAGCGTCGAGCTCGAGTGCCAGAAGCTTGACCGCGCGCCGACCGTCGAGGAGATTCAGGACTTTGTCGAAACGCACATCATGGCGCACGGCGCCTATGAGGTCGCCAAGCGCTATATCACCTACCGCTACAACCGTTCGCTGGTGCGCAAGTCCAACACGACGGACGACAAGATCCTCTCGCTCATCGAGTGCAACAACGAGGAAGCGAAGCAGGAGAACTCCAACAAGAATCCCGTCGTCAACTCCACGCAGCGCGACTACATGGCGGGCGAGGTCTCCCGCGACCTCACCAGCCGCGTCCTGCTCCCCGCCGACATCGTCAAGGCGCACGAGGAGGGCATTATCCACTTCCACGACAGCGATTACTATGCCCAGCACATGCACAACTGCGACCTCGTCAACCTGGAGGACATGCTCCAGAACGGCACGGTCATCACCGGCACGCTGATCGAGAAGCCGCATTCCTTTGCCACCGCCTGCAACATCGCGACGCAGATCGTCGCGCAGGTCGCGAGCAACCAGTACGGCGGGCAGAGCATTTCGCTCACCCACCTCGCGCCGTTCGTCGACATCAGCCGCCGGAAGATCCGCAAGACGGTGCTTTCCGAGATGGCGGACATCGGCTATATGCCCGGCGAGGAGAAGATCGCCGAGATCACCGAAAAGCGCCTGCGCGAGGAGATCCGCCGCGGTGTGCAGACCATTCAGTATCAGGTCGTCACGCTTCTGACCACCAACGGGCAGGCCCCGTTCATCACGGTGTTCATGTACCTCGGCGAGGCGGAGAACGAGCAGGAGAAGAAGGATCTTGCCCTCATCATCGAGGAAACGCTCGAACAGCGCTATGAGGGCGTCAAGAACGAGCAGGGCGTGTGGGTCACGCCGGCGTTCCCGAAGCTCATCTATGTGCTGGAGGAGGACAACATCCACGAGGATTCTCCGTATTATTATCTCACGGAGCTCGCCGCAAAATGCACGGCGCGCCGCATGGTGCCCGATTATATCAGCGAAAAGAAGATGCTTGAGCTCAAGGGCGACGTGTACGCCTGCATGGGCTGCCGCAGCTTCCTCACGCCCGACCGCTTCACCGACGCGGGCGTCGGCAACATCGCGCACGCCGGCAGCTACAAGCCCGGCAAGCACAAGTATTACGGCCGTTTCAATCAGGGCGTCGTCACGCTGAACCTGCCCGACATCGCGCTTTCCTCCGGCGGCAACATCGAGAAGTTCTGGACAATCTTCGACGAGCGCCTCGACCTCTGCTACCGCGCGCTGATGTGCCGTCACGAGCGGCTCAAGGGCACGCTCTCCGACGCCGCGCCGATCCTCTGGCAGTACGGCGCCTGCGCGAGGCTGCAAAAGGGCGAGCCCATCGACGAGCTGCTCTACCACGGCTATTCCACCATCTCGCTCGGCTACGCGGGGCTTTACGAGTGCGTCAAGTATATGACCGGCAAGAGCCACACCGACCCCGCCGCGAAGCCGTTTGCGCTGCAGGTCATGCAGTACATGAACGACGCGTGCAAGCGTTGGAGGGAGAAGCACAACATCGACTTCTCCATCTACGGTACGCCGCTCGAATCCACGACCTACAAGTTCGCCAAGTGCCTGCAAAAGCGCTTCGGCATCATCGAGGGCATCACGGACAAGGGCTATATCACCAACAGCTACCACGTCCATGTGACCGAGGAGATCGACGCGTTCAGCAAGCTCAAGTTCGAGGCGGAGTTCCAGCACCTCTCCCCCGGCGGCGCGATCAGCTACGTCGAGGTCCCGAACATGCAGAACAACATCGAGGCCGTGCTGCAGGTGATGAAGTTCATCTATGAGAACATCATCTACGCCGAGCTGAACACCAAGAGCGACTACTGCCAGGTCTGCGGCTGGGACGGCGAGATCGACATCGTCGACGACGGCGGCAAGCTCATCTGGAAGTGCCCGCGCTGCGGCAACACCAACCAGGACAAGATGAACGTCGCCCGCCGTACCTGCGGCTATATCGGCACGCAGTTCTGGAATCAGGGCAGAACGCAGGAGATCAAGGAACGGGTGCTTCACCTTTAATAAAAAAGAGGGGCTGTAGGCCCCCTCTTTTTTATCGAAAGGAGAAACCGCTTTGGAACAGACAAAAAACCGCATCGAGCTGATGGACGCCATGCGCGGGCTTGCGCTGTGCCTGATGGTCGTCCACCACTTCCTCTACGACCTCTGCGCGTTCTGCGGCGTGCCGTGGGTATGGTTCACCAATCCCGTGTTCGACGTGCTGCACTACTTTTTCGCGGGGCTGTTTATCCTGCTTTCGGGCGTCAGCTCCAACTTCTCGCGCAGCAACGTCAAACGCGGCCTCAAGGCGCTGGCGATCTCGCTCGGCATTACGCTCGTGACGTGGTTCATGGATATGCCCATCATATTCGGCGTGCTGCACCTGCTCGCGACGTGCATGCTGCTCTACGGGCTGACGCAGAGGTTTTGGGAGACGCTCAACGCCAAGGCGCCGTGGGTCGCGCCCGTGATCTCCGTCACCGGCGCCGTCGCCACCGCGCGGCTCGTAAACGGCGTGCCCGCGGCGCCCGGCGCGCCCTATGTCGGCAATTTCATCGGTCTGATCACGCCGGGCTTCTACTCGTCCGACTATTTCCCGCTGCTGCCGTGGAGCTTCGTGTTCCTGTTCGGAACCTGGGCGGGCAAGTACGTCCGCGCGGGGCGGCTGCCCAAGTGGTTCTACGCGGCGAAAGCGCCGCATCTCGCCGCCGTCGGGCGGCAGAGCCTTCTCATCTATGTGCTGCATCAGCCGGTTCTTTACGGCCTGACCATGCTCGGTCTGCTGCTTTTCAGCAAGGGGTAACGCTTATGTATTACGGCGAAATCAAAGACTGCGACATCGCCAACGGCGAGGGCGTGCGCGTGACGCTGTTCGTCTCGGGCTGCACCAACGGCTGCAAGGGCTGCTTCCAGCCGCAGACGTGGGCGTTCGACTACGGCCGGCCCTTTACCGCCGAAACGGAGGCGAAGCTCCTCGCCATGCTCGCCCCGAACTATATCAACGGCCTGACCCTGCTCGGCGGCGATCCGTTCGAGCCGGAGAACCAGCGCGCGCTGCTGCCCTTCCTGCGCCGCGTGCGCGAAAGGCTCCCGCGCAAAACCATCTGGGCGTTTACGGGCTTCACCTACGAGCAGTTGCTGGCCGACGGCTCCCACCCGCGCTGCGAGGCGACGGACGAGCTGCTGGCGCTGCTCGACGTGCTCGTGGACGGGCCGTATGTCGAACAACTGCACGACATCTCGCTGCGCTTCCGCGGCTCGTCGAACCAGCGGCTCATCGACATGGGCGAGACGCGCAGGGCGGGCGAGGTCGTCCTCTGGGACGACCATATACCGACGTTCGACCATATCTCACACAACAGGGAGGAAGACTGACGCTATGGCACAGGTGCAAGTGAAAAAGCTGGACGACCGCGCGGTCCTGCCGACTTCCGGCTCCGCCTTCGCGGCGGGCTACGACCTTTACGCCTGCCTCGACGCCGACGTCATTATCGGGGGCCACGCGACGGCGATGATCCATACCGGCCTTGCCGTCGCGCTGCCGGAGGGCACGTTCGGCGCGGTGTTCGCGCGCAGCGGCCTCGCGATGAAGGAGGGGCTGCGCCCCGCGAATTGCGTCGGGGTCGTGGACAGCGATTACCGCGGCGAGCTGATGGTCGCGCTCCACAACGACAGTCCGGCCGCGAAGGTCGTAAAGCACGGGGAGCGCATCGCGCAGATGGTGCTTCTGCCGTACCTGCCGATGGAGTTCGAGGAGGCCGGCGAGCTGCCCGCCACCGAGCGCGGCGCGGGCGGCTTCGGAAGCACCGGCAAATAAAAAATAGGTAAAAAGAAGAACGGCTATGCCGTTCTTCTTTTTACCCAATGAACCCCCCGTCGGCGGTGAGCACCTGCCCCGTGATAAATCCCGCCTCGTCGCTTGCGAGGAACGCCGCCGCCGCCGCGACGTCCTCCGGCGTGCCGAGCCGTCCCAGCGGCGTCCGGTCCGCCAGCTCGCGGAGCGTCTCGCCGCCGAGCGCCTTGACCATATCGGTGTCGATCACCCCCGGCGCGACGCAGTTGACGCG
>JAFTGG010000022.1 GCA_017458025.1 Oscillospiraceae bacterium
AACGCGACCCGCGCGGCGGTCGAGGACGGCAGCGTCGCCGGCGGCGGCGTGGCCTACGTCAACGCTGTTCCGGCGGGCGAGAAGCGCATCGGCGAGGGCGAAGGCGATGAAAAGACCGGCGTCAAGATCGTCGCGCAGGCGCTGCAGGAGCCGCTGCGCCAGATCGCGAAGAACGCGGGCATCGACGGCAGCGTCGTGCTCGAAAAGGTCAAGACCAGCGGCAAGACCGGCTACGGCTTCGACGCGTACAAGGAAGCGTATTGCGACATGATCCCCGCGGGCATCGTCGATCCCGCGAAGGTCACCCGCAGCGCGCTTGAAAACGCGGCGTCCGTTTCCGGCATGGTGCTGACCACCGAGGCGCTTGTCACCGATAAGCCCGAGCCTCCCGCGCCCGCGGCTCCGGCCGGCATGGGCGACATGGGCGGCATGTACTAAAAAACCGCATAAAAAGCTGCTTTCCGCCGCCTGCGAATCCGCAGGCGGCGGGTTTTTCTTTAATTTTTAAAGTGTTTTGACGCTTCTAACAAAAAAATGTAAATTTTTTGTGAATAATGGCTCTTGAAAAATCTGTTAGACGGGGCTACACTTTAATGCCGACAGGAGAAGTAGGCAATGTGAAGCCGTACTCCTGATTTATTCTGTAATAGGAGATGTTGTGTGTGATTAGCTTTCTGCTCTGTCTCGCCGTGCTGATTTGCGGGTACTTTACCTACGGCAAGCTGGTCGACCGTACCTTCGGCCCGGACGACCGCGAGACGCCCGCCGTCGCCATCAACGACGGCGTGGACTATGTGGTGCTTCCCCAATGGAAGCTGTTTCTGGTACAGCTGCTGAACATCGCGGGCCTCGGCCCGATCTTCGGCGCGATGCAGGGCGCTCTGTGGGGACCCATCGTGTTCCTGTGGATCACCTTCGGTACCGTGTTCGCCGGCGGCGTGCACGACTACTTCTCGGGCATGCTGTCCGAGCGCAACAACGGCGCCTCGATCTCCGAGGTCACCGGCAAGTACCTTGGAAACACGATGAAGAACGTCATGCGCGTGTTCGCGGTCGTGCTGCTCATCATGGTCGGCACCGTGTTTGCGGTCGGCCCCGCCGGCCTGATCGTCAAGCTGCTGACCGAGAAGGGCGTCAACGGCACGTTTGCCCAGACCACGGTTTGGCTCGCAATCATTCTCGTTTACTACTTCATCGCGACGTTCCTGTCCGTTGACAAGGTCATCGGCAAGATCTATCCCGTGTTTGGCATCTGCCTGATCCTGATGGCGGTCGGCATGATTATCGGCCTGCCGATTCATGGCTATGCCATTCCGGAGATCTGGAACAACTTCCATAACATGCATCCGTCCGCCACGCCCGTGTGGAGCTTTATGTTCATTACGGTCGCCTGCGGCGCGATCTCCGGCTTCCACTCCACGCAGTCTCCGCTGATGGCGCGCTGCCTGAAGAACGAGCATCAGGGCCACTTTGTGTTCTACGGCGCGATGGTCGCCGAGGGCATCATCGCTCTCGTGTGGGCCGCCGCGGGCTGCGCCCTGTATGAGAAGACCGGCGGCCTGAGCACCGGCCTTGCCGAGGTCCTTAAGGGCGGCCAGTCCGTCGCCATCTATGACGCGAGCGTCAAGGCGATGGGCAGCGTGGGCGTCGTCCTCGCCATGATCGGCGTCGTCGTTTGCCCGATCACCTCCGGCGATACCGCGTTCCGCTCCGCGCGCCTGACCCTCGCCGACTGGATCGGCCTCGACCAGGGCAGCATGAAGAACCGCCTGATCCTCTGCATTCCCGTGCTCGGCGTCGGCGCGTTCCTCGGCTTCGGCAACACGCTCGGCCTGTTCAGCTATCAGGTCATCTGGCGTTACTTTAGCTGGACCAACCAGACCCTCGCGATGATCGTCCTGTGGTCCGCGGCGATGTACCTCGTCCGCGAGAAGAAGAACTATTGGATCTGCGCGGTGCCCGCGACCTTCATGAGCGCCGTGTCCATCACCTATTTCGTCATGGCGCCCGAGTGCCTCGGCATGATTGCGGCTCTCAAGAACAACACGGCGGTCGCGTACCCGGTCGGCATCATTGCCGCCGCCGCGTTCCTCGTGATTTTCCTGCGCGCTGCGAAGAAGGGCGGCCCGGTCGACAGCGCTGTCGCCGCCAAGTAAGCAAAATCCGAAAAGAGGCGGGAGAGCGCTTCTCCCGCCTCTTTCTTTGAGGAGTGTCCATCATGTTGTTTGCACCCAAGCTCATCGGAACGACCCCGCTGGACGTCGAAACGCTCGCGGCGGACAAGAAAGCCTGCCGGAGGATCGGCCCCTGCGGCATCGGCGAAAAGGCGGTCTATCTCAACAGCTTCTACGTTGACCGCTGCTTTTATACGACGTTTGACGACATCGCGCGCATCTTTAAGCGTGTCGCCATGAGCAAGGGCGGCTTCACCGGCAAGGGCGTTTTCGGCTCGATCCCGTATCTGGTCGTCCAGTTCAAGGACGGGCATGAGAAGCAGTGCAACTTCAAATACGAGGACCTCGTCGATTTGTTTCTGAGCATTGTCGAGCGCGAGCACCCCGACATCCCCATCCACAGCGAGGAGGCGGAGCGCAAGCTGCGCGAGGCGGAGGAAGCCGAACAGGCGCGCTACCTTAAAGAGCTGTCTCCCGAGGCGGAGGCGGCGGTCGGCGAGCTGCGCGCGGCGCAGGCGAAGCTGGAGGAAAAGCGCGAGCTGTCCGACGCGCTCGCTTTCGCGGCGAAGCAGAAGCGCGTCATCGACGGCGTCAGCCCGACATATCGCTACGCCGCCGTGGCGATTTTGCTGTTGGCGGTTCTGGCGGCGCTGCTGGGCGTGTTCATGGTGTTTACCAAGCGCGACTATGCCGTGTGGTTTGTCCTGTTCGGCATGGCGGCGATCTTCCTTGTCATCTCATCGCGTATCCTGCCTACCGGCCGCAACAACAAGCGCTATGGGCAGCGGCAGTGGGACGCGGCGCTCGGCAATATGCGCGGCTATCTGAGCGGCGAGCAGAATTTCCCCGTGCCGCCGCAGTACGCGCACCCGGTGGTGCTGGAACGCATGATCCGCGTGCTCCGCGAGGGCAGGGCTATGAGCGTGGGGGAGTCGTATGAAACGATGAAGTCCGACCTCAAGGCGCTCAACTCCAGCGTGACGGTGACGCAGAAGGAATACGACGAGGTCGTGACGGTCAAGCCCTTGTTCCTCGTATGCGGATATGCGGACCAAGGCAATTTTTCGTGAAAAATGTATTGACAAAGCGCCCCTGTTTCTGATACACTAATCAGCGTCCTCGCGAGCAGGAGCATTTGGCGGCATAGCTCAGTTGGCTAGAGCATGCGGTTCATACCCGCAGTGTCCCCGGTTCGAATCCAGGTGCCGCTACCACTTCCATGAAGCGCCTCGGGGCGCTTCATGGAACCCCCTCGGCCCGTTGGTCAAGTGGTTAAGACACGGCCCTTTCACGG
>JAFTGG010000176.1 GCA_017458025.1 Oscillospiraceae bacterium
CATGTTTTGCGCTTTGCGGCGCGCGACTACGCCGTGCTGGCGTTTTATCTGGCGCTGGCGGTTGCCGTCATCGTATTCGATTGATTTTTTCCTTGCAGAAAGCGGGCTTTTTGGAAGGTTCCCTTTTCAGAAAAAAACGGTTTCACGTTACGCGCCAAAAGAGGAGCGACAATGCGCAACATTGCCCTAAAACTTATGTATAACGGCACTGCCTATCACGGCTGGCAGGTGCAGAAGAACGCGGTCAGCGTCGCGGAGACGCTGCTGCGGGCGCTTGTCATGGTCTGCGGCGACGCGGTGAGGCTCACCGGCTGCGGCCGCACCGACGCGGGCGTCCACGCCGAGCATTATATTGCGAATTTCCACACCAATTCCCGTATTCCCATCGACCGCCTGCCGTTTGCCGTGAACACGCACACGCCGGAGGACATCGTGGTCAAAGAGGCGTTTGAGATGCCGGAGGATTTTAACGCCATCGGCTCGTGCCTCAAAAAGGAATACACCTACCGTATCTACAACTCGCGCATCAAGAACCCGTTTTATGTAAATCGCGCGTATTTTTATCCCAAGCATCTCGACGAGGCGGTCATGGATCGCGCGGCACGGGCGTTTGAAGGCACGCACGACTTCCGCGCCGTGAGCAGCGTCGGCACGGAGACGCGGACGACCGTGCGGACGATTTACTATTGTTATGTCACCCGCGCGGACGAGCTGCTGGAGCTCAAGGTCTGCGCGAACGGCTTTTTGTATAATATGGTACGGGCCATCGCAGGCACCGTGCTCTACGCGGCGGAGGGAAAGCTGGCCGCCGGGGACATTCCCGCGATCCTCGACGCCGGCGACCGCACGCTCGCGGGGCCGACGGTGCCGCCCGGGGGGCTGTACCTGACGAAGCTTTGGTATGAGGACGAACGGCTCAATGGCTGAGAAGAACAACGAAATTGAACAGGAGATACGGGAGGAGATCAGACGCTCGAAGAAAGCGCCGCAGCGCCGCAAAAAGGGCGGCGGGCGCCGCGCGCTGCTGCTCCTGCTGGCGCTTGCCGCCGTGCTCGGCGCGGTGTGGTACGCGGCGTATCGCGACCTGAACAGCCTCGACAGCCTGCGGCGGCTGTTTACCTACAACAAGGTGAGGCAGGACGCCGACGGCAAGGCGGAGCTGTTTCACTATGACAGCGACCGCAGCGCGGCCTACGCCGCGCTCGGCGACGGGCTGCTCATTGTCTCGACGACGCGGATCCGGCTGCTCGACGGCGACGGGGAGGAGCTGTGGGCGCAGACGGTGAACTTTGCGCATCCCGCTATTGCCTCCGGCACGCAGCTCGCGGCGGTCTACGACGTGGGCGGGGAGGAGCTCTATATTCTCGGCACGCGCGGCCTTGTGCGCGACATGAGCGGCGAGAGCGGGAACGGTCTCCTGTCCGCGACGCTCAACGCCTCGGACTATCTCGCGCTCACGACGCTCAAAAGCGGCTATCGCGCGGCGGTGACGGTGTATACCCCCTCCGGCGAGCCCGCGTTCGCGTTCAACTCCTCAGAGCGCTACGTCTCCGACGCGCGCGTGCTGAACGACAACCGGCACGTCGCGGCGGTGATGCTCGGCGAGGCGGACGGCGTGTTCGCCAGCACGCTCACGTTTTACGCGTTTGACAGCGAGGAGCCGGTCAGCGAGACGACGCTCGGCGGCTCGATGGTGCTCTCGCTCGGCAGCGTCGGGCAGAAGCTCGCCGCGCTTGAGGACGGACGGCTGACGTTGTTCAACGCCGACGGGTCGCTCTCCGGCAGCCGACGCTATGAGTATCCATATCTGCGCGGGCAGTCCATGAGCGGCGCGGACTTCGCGGCGCTGCTGCTCTCGCGCTACAAGTCGGGGAGCGCGCTGCGGCTTGTGACGGTGGACGCCGAGGGCGAGACGCTCGGCACGCTCGACGAGCGGCGCGAGATCCTGGACGTGTCGGCAGCGGGACGCTACGTCGCCGCGCTTTACAGCGACAGCCTGACGATCTACACCGCCGACCTGACCGAGTACGCGACGCTTTCGGGCACCGATTTTGCCAAACAGGTCGTCATGCGCGCCGACGGCACGGCGCTGCTTCTCGGCGCGTCGCGCGCGTGGCTGTATATCCCGTGATTTGCGCGTCTGCGGGGATCGCCGTTCCGCCGCCGCACGAGCGCCGGCAGCGAAACGCGGCTGAATTATGAACGTTCCGTAAATATCCTTGAATAGCAATCATTTTTACTTGAAAAAAAGAGGGAAAGCGTGGATAATGCACTTATCATAGACGGCGTTATCGCCGTCGTCCTGCTCGCCGGCCTGCTCATTGGCGCGAAGCGGGGATTGTTCAAGAGCCTGATGGGGCTGCTGGTCGTCGTGCTGGCGCTTATCGGTTCGGTCATGCTTGCCGATATGCTGACGGAGCCGATCACGGATTTCGTCGCGCCGAAGGTCGAGGACGCGGTGGTGTCGCAGTTTTCCGACGCGTTGGATCGGTCGATGGACTCGGACGGCACGGACGCGCAGACCGGCGTGTCGGAGATGCTGGAGCGATACGGCGTAAGCGGCGACATACTCAAGCCGCTGTGGGATTCCGCTGCCTCCAGCGTGTTCGGCGCCATATCGGCGGCGAAGGAGAACACGGCGGACGTGTTCCGCGGTTCAATCTCCGCGAGCATCCGCACGCTGGTTTCCGGCGCGGTACACGCGGTGCTGGTGCTGGTGCTCTACGTTGTCCTGCTCGTCGTGCTCAAGCTGTTGACGCGCCTGCTGGATCACGTTTTCGACCTGCCGGTGCTCAGCACGGCGAACGGGCTGGGCGGCGCGGCCTTCGGCCTGCTGGAAGCGGCGCTGCTGCTCTACGTCGCGGCGTACGCGGCCTCGCGGCTCGGCGTGACGTTCGTCACGGAGCACGCGGACGACGCCTACTTACTGCCGATTTTTCTCAACCGCTCGCCGGTCGAGCTGATTTCATCTTTTACCCGAAAGGGCTAATCCAACGGAGGACATACCGATATGCAGCCACAACTTTGTTCCAGATGCAAGAAAAACGTCGCGGTCGTGTTTCTGACCCGCATGGAAAACGGACAGAACGTCAACGAGGGCCTGTGCCTGAGCTGCGCGAAGAAGGTCGGACTGCCGCAGGTCGACGAGGTCATGCGCCGCATGGGCATCACCGACGAGGACCTCGACGCCATTTCCAACGAGATGCTCGGCGCCTTTGGCGGCGCGGAGAATCTCGAAAATATCGACGATGATGAGATCGACGAGGAGGAGGGCAAGACCGCCACCTTCCCGTTCCTCAACCGCCTGTTCGGCGGCGGACAGCCCGCCCAGAGCGGCG
>JAFTGG010000023.1 GCA_017458025.1 Oscillospiraceae bacterium
GCAGTGGGTACGGCGGCAAGACCCGCGGTGGGTACGGCGGCAAGACCCGCGGTGGGTACGGCGACAAGGCCCGCGGTAGGTACGGCGGCAAGACCCGCCGCCGGCGCCGCGACGGGAACGGCGCCGCGACCGATGGCAGGCGGCACCTCGGCCGCGAATGGGCAAAAGGTCACGGTCGGCATCGCCGACATGAAGATATTGCAGTGGGACGGCGAGCTGATTACCTACGCGCTCGGGTCCTGCATCGGGATCTGCCTGTGGGACCCGAACATCAAGCTGGGCGCGCTGATCCACATCATGCTGCCCATCAACATGGAGGCGGGCCGCAAGAACACGATGAAGTACGCGGACACGGGCATCAAGGAGACGATCAATCTGCTGGTCGGCCGCGGCGCGCGGAAGGAGCGGCTCGTGGCGAAGATCGCGGGCGGCGCGAAGATGTTCGAGGTCGCCGGCAACAACAACCTCGGCAACATCGGCGCGCGGAACATAGAGAGCGTCAAGATGAACCTCCGCAAGGAGGGGATTCGCATCATCTCCGAAAACGTCGGCGGCTCCGTGGCGCGCACGCTGTCGTTCTATCCGGCGACGGGCATCGGCGAGATCCGGGCCTACGGCCAGCCGGTCATCACGTTATAACAAGGTAAAAATCAACATACGAGGGAGTGTAGAAAATGGCAGATAAAAACAGCGAGATCCTGCTCGAATCCGGTACCAACGAAATCGAGATCATGGAGTTCACCGTGGCGGGGAATCTGTACGGCATCAACGTGGCGAAGGTGGACGAGATCATGCTCTCCCAGCCCGTCAAAGCCATGCCGCATACGCATCCGGCGGTCGAGGGCATCTTCAAGCCGCGCGAGACCGTTATCACGGTGCTGAACCTCCCGACCTACCTCGGCTATGAGTCCGAGCTGCAGGAGAAGGACCTGTTCATCATCACGAACTTCAACAAGATGCACATCGCGTTCCGCGTCCATACGGTCATCGGCATCAGCCGCATCTCTTGGACCGCGATCCAGAAGCCCGACAAGACCATCAGCGGCCAGGGCGACAGCGTCGCGACCGGTATCGCGCAGTGCAACGGCCAGCTCGTGACGATTCTCGACTTCGAGAAGATCGTCGCCGAGATCGCGCCGGAGACGACGATCCAATCCTCCGAGATCGACAAAATGGGACCGCGCAGCCGCAACGATTCGCCGATCCTGCTGGCGGAGGACTCTGTCCTGCTGTCCAAGATGATCCAGGAGTCTCTGCACAAGGCCGGTTACACCAACCTGAGTGTGTTCTCCAACGGCCTTGAGCTGTGGGAGTACCTGAGCATGGCGAAGAAGCTGGGCAACGTCGACGAAAAGGCGGCGCTCATCATCACCGATATCGAGATGCCGCAGATGGACGGCCATCGCCTGACGAAGCTCGTCAAGGACGATCCCGACCTCAAGCATATCCCGCTGATCATCTTCTCCTCCCTCATCACCGAGGAGATGCGCGTCAAGGGCAAGGAGCTCGGCGCGAACGAGCAGATGAGCAAGCCCGAGATCGGCCATCTGGTTTCCGTGATGGATCATCTGCTGGAGCAGCCGCAATAATTTGACTATCCTGCGCCGTTTGGGCGCAAAAGGAGGGGTGGCATGGCAAACAAGTACATTGTCAGACGCCCGATCAAAAACACCGTGAGCCAGGTCGTCGGCTATGAGATTCTCTACCACGGCGAGAACACGCTGTACGGGGACGAGGAGTCGGAGCAGGCCAAGGAAACCAAGGTCAACGAGTTCGCCGTGGCGGACACGATCTACAGCTTCCTGACGCAAAATTCCGAGCGCGTCAAGGGTTCGCTGAACTTTATGACGTTCACGACGACGCTGCTGATGAAAAAGGTGCCGCATCTGTTCGAGAAGGAGGATCTCGTGATCCAGATCGACGACAGCGTCATCATTCACCCGCTCGCGATGCACTTCGTGCAGATGTTTAAGAAGGAAGGCTACCGCATCGCGGTCAACGACTTCCAATTCGCCCCGCGCTACGTCTCGCTCATCGACCAGATCGACTACATCAAGCTCAACTTCGCGACGATGAGCGACACGTCGCTGCGGAACCTGATCGAGATCGCGAACGGCATGGGCAAGCACTGTGTCGGCTACAATATCGACTCGGAGGAGCTGTATCAGAAGGCGCTCTCCTTTGGCGTGACCGAGCTTGAGGGCGACGCCGTCGCCGAAAAGCTCGCCTCGCAGGCGCATGACAGCAGCTATCTGCAAAGCAGCTTTTTCCAACTGCTCACCGCCGTGACGAAAGCGGAGCCGGACGTCGGCGAGATCGAGGGCATCATCTCCCGCGACGCGACGCTGACCTACGCGATCCTGCGCGTGGCGAACACCGTCCAATTCGCGACGCGTAACCGGACCACCACCGTGCATCAGGCGATCATGAACATGGGCATGACGCAGCTGCAGCAGTGGATATACCTCCTCTGCGCCTGCAACGATCAGGGGGAGCTGGACCCGTTCTTCGAGGAGTTCCTCAAGCTCTCGTTCATGCGCGCGAACTTCTGCGCGGCGCTGCTCAGCCACACGAACAAGGTGCCCATCTCGAAGAACGACGCTTACCTCATGGGCATGTTCTCGACGCTCGACTATCTCATCGACGCGCCGCTGGAGGAGTCGCTTGCGCAGGTGTCGATCTCCGACGACATCAAGAACGCGCTGCTCAAGTGGAGCGGCCCCGCCGGCGCGCTGTACGCGCTGATGACCAGCTACGAGAACGCCGAATGGGACAACGTCAACAAGCTGTGCGAGATGCTGGGCATCGCGCCGAATCTGCTCACGACGCTGTATTTCGAGTGCATGGAGCAGGCGGAGGAGGTCTGGAAGAACATCAACCGCATGAGCGGCGAGACCGAAAATTGATGCTTGCAATACGAGCGCGACTCTGATATACTAACTTTTACCAATGCACGAGGAGGTGCGGACGAATGGATATGATGGACGCCGCTATGGGCAGCTTGAGCCTCGCTTCGGCAGGCCAGGCGTCTCAGTACAGCATGGCGATCGCCAAAAAGGCGATGAATGCGGAGGCGCAGAGCGCCGCGAATATGCTGGAGATGCTCCCGCAGCAGCAGTCGTTTCAGGTGCGCGGCCCGCAGCCGGGCGACGTACCCGAAGTCATGAAGGGCGGCTTCTTCGATACATACGCGTAAATTGCAAGGATACCCCGCCGGACCGACGGGGTATCCCTGTCGTTTTTATGAAATTTATACTACAGGAGGAAATTGACATGGCACATCAGACTGAAACGCTTGCGAAGCTGAAGAAGGGCAACGAGCTCTATCTCTCCGCGAAGACCAGCAGCGGCGACGTATCCCCCGAGGTACGCAAGGACACGACCGTCAACGGCCAGCATCCCGCGACCATCGTGATCTGCTGCTCCGACTCCCGCGTGATGCCCGAGGCGATCTTCAACGCCGGTATCGGCGAGATTTTTGTGATCCGCGTGGCGGGCAACGTCCTGCTCGATACCCAGCTCGCCAGCGTGCAGTATGCCGCGGGCCATCTGGGCAGCAAGACCATTATCGTCCTCGGCCACACCCACTGCGGCGCGGTTGGCGCGACCCTCGCGGGCGGCGCGCACGGCTTTGTCAAGATCCTGACCGACGAGATCAAGGCTGCCATCGGCGATGAGAAGGACGAGTACAAGGCTTGCGTCAAGAACGTGGAAGCCGGCGTCAAGGCGATCCAGACCAAGCTCGCCGACGACCACGAGGCGCTCACGCCCGAGACCGACGTGCTCGGCGCGGTGTACGACATCGAGACCGGCAAGGTCGAGTGGCTGTAATTTGCTTCAAAAAAGAGGACAGCTCTCTTTGAGAGCTGTCCTCTTTTTTGAGGGGGTTTTGCTCCGCTCAGCGCGCGTACGGCCGCGCGCTTCTCGCTAGGAGAAATACCAATCAAAATTCTTTTGCGCCTGATCCTGATACGATACTCTGATAAAATGGGAGCATTTTATCAGAGAATCGTATGAAATGTCTCATTTTAATTGCAGAGTAGTATGCGGGCGCGAAATTGGCGGAGCTCTTGGCGCTTTTGCCCAAAAAGAGCAGATGGGATTCAGCGAAAACGGCGAATTTAGCCAAATTAGTTGACAAGTACCAAAGGCATTTGGTACAATATGCATAGGTTTTCGGAAACGTTACCGATAACGTTTCCGAAAACCGTTCGGCAAGACGGTCTGCCGGAGAGACGGAGGTGGGTAGCTTGCTGACGATCAAAGACATCGCGCGGCTTTCGGGCGTGAGCGTGAGCACGGTTTCCCGCGTCCTCAACGACCGGCCCGATGTGAGCGAGGAGAGCCGGCGCCGCGTGCGCGCCGTGATCGAGGACCAGCACTATATTCCGAACAACACGGCGCGCGACCTCGTGCGGATCCGTTCGGAGGCGATCGGCCTTGTCGTGCGCGGCGTGCAGAACCCGTTTTACACCGACATTATCCACGCCATCGAGCGCGCGCTCGACACGGCGGGCTACACGATGGTCATGCGTCAGATCGGTTTTTCGGACGACGAGATCGAGGCGGGCGCGGTCATGCAGCGCGAAAAGCGGCTGCGCGGCATCATCTTTCTCGGCGGGCGCTCCGACTACACGCCGGACGAGCTCGCCCGCGTGACGGTGCCGTTCGTCTTTTGCTCCTACACCAATTCCTACGGCACGCTGGACCCGAAGCGGTATTCCTCGGTGTCCATCTGCGACGAGGGCGCGGCGTTCGACGCCGTGAGCAAGCTGGTTGAGAGCGGGCACACGCGGGTTGCGGCGCTGATCGCGGACGCGGACGACAGCTCCATCAGCCAACTGCGCTATCAGGGCTATTGCCGCGCGCTGCGCGAGCATGGTATCCCGCTGCGCGACGAGCTGGTGTTCTCCACGGACGACAGCTTTGCCATTGAGGATGCGTACCGCGCGATGGGCGCGGCGCTTTCCCGTACGGGCGATTTTACGGCGCTGTTTGCCATCGCGGACGATATGGCGATCGGCGCGATGCGCGCGCTGCGCGAGCACGGGCGCAGCGTGCCGGAGGATTGCTCGGTCATCGCCATCGACGGCATCGCGGTGTCGGAGTATATCCACCCGATGCTCACGACGCTTTGCCAGCCCAAGACGGAGCTTGGCGCGAAGAGCGTGGAGCTGCTGCTCGACGTGATCGAGGGCCGCGGCGGACATGAGCAGGTGACGCTGCCCACGGTGTTCCGCGCCGGCGCGTCCGTCCGGCGGCTCAATGCGTTATAAATGACGTAAGTCGTTTATATAAAATTTTTGAAGGAGAGATTGTCATGAAAAAGATCCTTGCAACGATCCTCGCCATGACCATGATCATGGCGCTGGTTTCCTGCGGCAACCAGAATAGCACCTCCGGCGGCGACACGATCGGCAGC
>JAFTGG010000177.1 GCA_017458025.1 Oscillospiraceae bacterium
GGCGGCGCGGGTTCGGCCGCGCTTTCCGGCTCCGGCGCCAGCCGATGCGCACGCAGCACCTCGATATCGGTCAAGTCGAGCGCGGCGGCGATGTCGTCGAATTTCGCTACATCGGGCAGGCACACGCCGCGCTCCCACTTTGAGATCGCCTTGTCGGTCACGCCGAGCCTTTCCGCCAGCTCCTTCTGCGTCAGGCCCTTGGCGGCGCGTTCTTCGCTGATAAATTGTCCGAACTGCTTCGGGTTCATGTGGATCACCTCGGGCGTCAGTATAGGGCTTACGCCGCCTATTGGTCAAGAAACCTGTGGTAGAATCGCGGAAAAACGCGGCCTGCGCCGCGTTCCCCCGACCTGTTTTATTGGATCGTTCCGCCGCCCACGACACGCTCGCCGTCGTAGAACACGACCGCCTGTCCGGCCGTCACGGCGCGCTGCGGCTCGTCAAAAACGACCCGCGCCGTACCGCCGCCGTCCGGCGTGACCGTCGCGGCGCTTTCCCTCTGGCTGTAGCGGGTTTTCGCCGTGACGCGAACGGGCGCGTCGGGCGCGGGCTCGATCCAATTGAGCCGCGCCGCGGTCAGCTCCGTCGTGAACAGGTCCGCGTCGTCGCCGAGCAGCACCGTGTTCGTCTCGGCGTCCTTTGAGATAACGTAGAGCCGGCTGTCCGCGCTGACGCCGAGGCCCTTGCGCTGTCCGGTCGTGTAGGCGGCCAAGCCCCGGTGGCGGCCCAGCACTCTGCCGCTCTTGTCCACGAAGTCGCCCTCGTTTAATTCAACCTGCCCGTAGTCCCGCAAAAAGTTTACATAATCTCCGTCCGGCACGAAACAGATGTCCTGCGAATCCGGCTTTCCGGCGTTGCGCAGCCCCGCCTCCGCCGCGAGGGCGCGGATAGACGGCTTGTCATATTCGCCGATGGGCAGCAGCAGGTGCGAAAGCTGCTCCTGCGTCAGTTGGTAGAGGACATAGCTCTGGTCCTTGCGCGCGTCCCTGCCGCGCAGCAGGTGGTATCGCCCGTCTTCGTACGAAACGCGGGCGTAGTGCCCCGTGGCAATGTAGTCGTAGCCCAGCGTCAGCGCGCGATCCAGCAGCGCGCCGAATTTGAGGCAGCGGTTGCAGTCGATGCAGGGGTTCGGCGTGTGTCCCGCGCGGTACTCCGCGACAAAGAAGTCCATCACATCGCGCGCGAACCGCTCCGTCTCGTTGAACACATAAAATTCCATGCCGAGACGGTAAGCGACGCTCCGCGCGTCCTCGGCGTCGGCGGCGGAGCAGCAGCCGCCCTCCGCCGTCTCGCCGTCGTAGAGCTTGAGCATCGCGCCGGCGCAGTCGTAGCCCTGCTTTTTGAGCAAAAGCGCGGCGGCGCTCGAGTCCACGCCGCCGCTCATCGCGATCATCACTTTCTTGGCCATAAAAATCTGTCCTAATCCAAATACTGATATGTGAACGCCGATGCGTTCAGCGCGTCCGACAGCTCCAGCAGCGTGCGGTTGAAGCCGCCCGCGTACTCCGTGCGCGGCTGGCGCAGCACGCCGTTCGGGGACTTGACATTCGGCAGCGTCACGGTGAACGTCGCGCCCCTGCCCTCCTCGGACTCGGCGACAATGCTGCCGCCGTGGCCCTGCGCGATGCGGCGGCAGAGCGCGAGGCCGAGCCCCACGCCATGCGGCGGCGGGTCCATCGCGTCGGTCACGAGAAAGCGGTCGAAGACGTGCTCCAGCTTGTCCGGCGCGATCCCGCGTCCCGTATCGCTGACGGTCAGGTACACGCGCCGGTCCGTCACGCGGACGCGCACGCCGACGCTGCCGCCCTTTGGCGTAAATTTGAGCGCGTTGGACAGGAGGTTGAGCAGCATGCGCTCGATGAGCTCCGCGTCCATCGCGATGATCTGACCGGGCTTGTCGCTCTCAAACGTCAGCGTCACGCCCTGCCCGTCGAACAGCGGCTCCGCCTTTTCGCACACGCCGCGCACGACGCCCACAATGTCGTCGTTGCCGAGCGCGGCGAATTTTCCCGTCTCGGCGAGCTTCGGCGCGTCGGTCATGTTGCCGATGACGCGGTACATTCTATAATAACTCTGCGTAAAGACCGCGGCGTTTTTGTCGACGGCGGCATTCTGCTCGCGCGCGCTGATCGGCGCGAGGCGGTTCGCGGCGGCGTAAACGTTCGCCATCGCTCCGCGCAGCTCCTGCGCGACGTTCGGCAGCACCTCGGTCAGCAGCTTCAATTCTTCCTCGTTGTATTCTCTCATCGCCATATCCTCTGTAGTTTGCGCGCTGTGCGCCCGCGGCGCGTGGAAATCTCAGGTAAAGGATAGCAAATATTCGTCGAAAAAACAAGAATTTTGTCGAACCGCCACGATTTTCAAAAAACTGCTTGCAATCCCGCGAAAAAAGCATATAATACCACTCGTACCATACGTTTGATATATTCCATAAAATGAAAGGAACTGTAGTTATGAGCAAGACGAGAGTTGGTATCAACGGTTTCGGTCGTATTGGCCGCATGATCTTCCGCAACAGCCTCAACCACCCCGACGTTGAGATCGTCGGCATCAACGACCTGTGCGACGCCGAGTATCTGGCGTACCTGCTGAAGTATGACTCCATGCACGGCCGCTTTCCCGGCGAGGTCGGCTACGCCGACGGCGCGCTGATCGTCAACGGCAAGAAGATTCCCGTGTTCTGCGAGAAGGACGCCAACAACCTCCATTGGGGCGACATCGGCGCCGAGATCGTCACCGAGTCCACCGGCCTCAACCTCACCAAGGAGAAGGCGCAGCCGCACATCAACGCCGGCGCGAAGCACGTCATCATGGGCGCCCCCGCGAAGGACGACACCCCGATGTTCGTCTGCGGCGTCAACCTCGACAAGTACACCCCGGACATGACGTTCGTTTCCAACGCGTCCTGCACCACCAACTGCCTCGCCCCGATCGCCAAGGTCATCGAGGAGAACTTCGGCATTGAGGAAGGCCTCATGACCACCGTCCACTCCGTCACCCCGACCCAGAAGATCCTCGACGGCGTGTCCCTGAAGGATTGGCGCGGCGGCCGTACCGCGGCGCAGAACATTATCCCGTCCTCCACCGGCGCCGCCAAGGCCGTCGGCAAGGTCCTGCCCGCTGTGGCCGGCAAGCTCACCGGTATGTCCATGCGCGTCCCCACCTGCGACGTCTCCGTCGTCGACCTGACCGTCGTTCTGAAGAAGGCCGCGTCCTATGAGGACATCTGCGCCGCGATGAAGAAGGCCAGCGAGGGCGAGCTCAAGGGTATCCTGGGCTACACCAACGAGCAGGTCGTCTCCTCCGACTTCCTGAGCGATCCGCGCACCTCCATCTTCGACGAGCTCGCCGGTATCGCCCTGAACGATCACTTCGTCAAGGTCGTCTCCTGGTACGACAACGAGTTCGGTTATTCCGACAAGATGCTCTGCCTGGCCGAGCATATGCACAAGGTCGACGAGGCCGCCAAGTAAGGCGTCTCTCCTTTCCGTGTTTTCAAGGACGGGGGGAATACCCCCTGTCTTTGACAAAGCCCGCGACGGTTTCGTCGCGGGCTTGCTTTTTTGCTTCTGTTTGGGGTATAATCTACCCACTTACAAAATCGAGGTGCAGACCATGTTTCAAGGCTTCACGCCCGAGGCGGTAGAGTTCCTCTGGGGCGTCAAATTCAACAACAACCGCGAGTGGTTCGGCGAGCATAAACAGGAGTATCTCGACCTGATCGACAAGCCGCTCCGCGAGCTGTCGCAGCAACTGCTGGACGCCATGAACGAGGCGTTCCCCAAGATGGGCTTCCAGCAGCATGTCAGCCGCATCTACCGCGACGCGCGGCGGCTGTTCGGGCGCGGGCCGTACAAGGACCACCTCTGGCTCGTCATCGCGCGGCCCGGCGGCGATCATCTGGGCCGCCCCGCGTTCTACTTCGAGATCGCGCCGAATTACTTCAGCTACGGCTGCGGCTGCTGGGATATGACGCCCGAGACCACCGCCAAGCTCCGCGCGCGCATCGACCGCGATCCCAAGCCGATGGAAAAGCTCGCGCGGAAGATCGGCAAGTCGAAGTTCTCGCTCTACGGCGAGGAGTACAAGCGCCCGAAGGGCGACGTCGGCAAGCTGCTCAACCCGTGGTACAACCGCAAAAACATCGGCGTGTCGTTCGACGACAACTGCGAGGGCGTGCTGTTCACGCCGGAGCTGTTCGACGACATTTTCGAGGGTTTCCGCTTCCTCATGCCGTTCTACCAATACTTTGACACGCTGCCGGGCGACCCGCCGCCGGAGAAGCCGCTATGAAGGCGGAACGCGCATATCCCCGCGCCCTCGTCACCGAAAAGGGCGCGCGCTGGGCCGACGGCGGGCACCCGTGGATTTATGAAGGCGAGGTGCTGCGCGTCGAGGGCAGCGCGGAAAACGGCGCGCTCGTCGACGCGGTGTCAGAAAAGGGCAAATATCTCGGCACGGGCTTTTTGAGCGAGCGGAGCAAGATCCGCGTGCGGCTCGTGTCGCGCAACGCCAACGACCGCTTCGACGAAGCATTTTGGCGGCGGCGCGTGCAGTACGCGTGGGACTACCGCAAGGCGGTCATGGGAGACGACATCTGCTGCTGCCGCGTTATCTTCGGCGAGGCCGACGGCTTCCCCGGGCTGACCGTCGACCGCCTCGGCGACCTGCTCGTCACGCAGACGCTCTCCGCCGGCATCGAGCGCATCAAGCCAATGCTGTTCCCGCTGATCGTTGACGTCATGCGGTCGGACGGCGCGCAGATCGCCGGCCTTTTCGAGCGCAACGACGCGGCTATCCGCGAGCGCGAGGGCCTGACGCAGGGCAAGGGCTGGTTCGAGGCGCTGCCCCACCCCGAGAGCGCCGTCACCGAGATCCGCGAAAACGGGCTCTACTACCTCGTCGATGTGGAGAACGGGCAAAAGACCGGCTTTTTCCTCGACCAAAAGTACAACCGCCGCGCGGCGGCGCAGTTGGCGAAGGGCCGGCGCGTGCTCGACTGCTTCACGCACACGGGCAGCTTTGCGCTCAACGCCGCCAAGGACGGCGCGGAGCGCGTGACCGCGGCGGACGTGTCGGAAAGCGCCGTCGAGATGGCGAGGGCCAACGCCGCGCGCAATGGATTGGACGGCAAGATGGACTTTCTCCGCGCAGACGTGTTCGATCTGCTGCCGAGGCTGGAGGAAGCCGGCGGCAAGCCGTTCGACTTCATCATTCTCGACCCGCCGGCGTTCACGAAGTCGCGCGAGACGGCGGCGAACGCCGAACGCGGGTACAAGGAGATCAACCTCCGCGCGATGCGGCTTCTGCCGCGCGGCGGCTACCTCGCGACCTGCTCGTGCAGCCACTTCATGCCCGCCGAGCGCTTCGAGCGCATGCTGCGCTCCGCCGCGCATGACGCGAAGGTTGAGCTGCGTCAAATCGAGGCGCGGCAGCAGGCGCCGGACCACCCGATCCTCTGGAATGTGCCGGAGACGGATTATCTCAAGTTCTATCTGTTTCAGGTGGTATAGCTGTTGCAATTTTGCGCTTTTTGTGGTATAAAATAGATAGGAATTTCATGGAAAGGTGTGTGCAGATATGGCCTTGAACATCGGCTCCGGCCTGAACGCCTACAGGAACTACCAAAACAACACCAAATCCATCAGCGGCAGCGCCGGACAGCTCTCCAGCGGCTACCGCATCAACAGCGCCGTGGACGACGCCGCAGGGCTTGCCGTCTCGGAGAAAATGCGCTCGCAGATCACCGCAGACCAGGCGCGGTACCGGAACACGCAGATGGAGATCAACTCCGCCCGGACCGGGGACGGCGCGCTCGCGTCCGCGCACGACGCGCTCGGCCGCATGCGCGAGCTTGCGATGCAGGCGTCCAACGGCGTCTACACCGACGCGGACCGGGGCGCGCTGCAGCAGGAGTTCTCACAGCTCCAGTCGCAGCTCGGCAGCGTGTTTGAAGGCACAAGCTTTAACGGCAGCGGGCTGCTGACAAACGGCCTCGATATCGGCGGGCTCAGTATCGGCACGCAGGACGGCGCGCAGGCGGCGCTCGAAGGTATTTCCGCCGCCATCGACGCCGTGTCGGGCCAGCGCTCCGATTTCGGCGCGCAGCAAAACCGCGCCGAGCACGCCGCGAACGGCATCATGACCTCGATGGTCAATACGCAGGAGTCGGAGAGCGAGATCCGCGATATCGACGTCGCGCTCGCGGTCATGGAAAACACCAAAAAGAAGATCCTGCAGCAATCCTCCGTGTTTATGATGGCGCAGGCGCGGCAGAACGCCCTCGGCGTGACGAAGCTCCTGCAGTAAACGAACGGCAAAAAGGCGAGCGGTCGCTGACCGCTCGCCTTTTTATGCCTGTTTATACTAAGCCTTGTTTGATACTGATATTCATTTAAAAGTAGACAAAGTCTACTTTTAATAGCGCCGTCAGGCGCGTTGAATATCGTATGAGACGCGCCGGTGTGCGAAGCACAGCGGCTGCAATTAAAACATCCTGTTTTAATTGCAGAATAGTATGAAAAATGCCGCCGGCGGCATACACTTGCTGACGCAACGGACACCTCATGCGAGCTCATATAAAAA
>JAFTGG010000178.1 GCA_017458025.1 Oscillospiraceae bacterium
CTAAAATACAGATGTTTTCAGGGAAGAGCATTTGTAGGGGAGAGCATTTGTAGGGCGGAGCAACAGGAAGGGGGGACAAGTCTGCCCATTTCTATCCGCAAATGACCCGGAAAGCGAAAAACGAAGGACCAAGAAGACTGTAAATTGCCTATGGCTATAGGCGGTTTACGGTCTTTTTTTGTGTCCAGAGAAAAACCGAAAGGAGCAGAAAAACCATGAGTGAACTCAACGATGTATTCGGATTTCCGCAGGAGGACGGACAGGAGCCGGACTTCGACGCCATCTTTGGAGGCGTCGAACCCACGGAAGCCCCGCCCATCCCCGTCGAGGAGCCGAAAACCACCGACATCCCCGCAGCAGAAGCCCCCGCAATGGAAGTCCCTGCGGCGGACGTCCCCGCGGCAGAACCGCACCCGGACGAGAGCGCGGCAGCACCTGCCAAAGAAACGGCAAAACCCGAAGCGCCGAAAACCACCAAAAAAGGCAAAGCCAAAGAGCCCGAAGCGGAGCCGGATCTGTTTTCCGCGTTCAACGATCAGGCGGATACGCCGGAGCCGCCCGTACAGAGTACGGAGGCTGTACCGGTGGGAGCGGGGCAGGTGTCCCTGTTCGATAAGGCGCCGATCTTCTCCTACGGGAGCGCAAAGGAGCCTATCGAGGACGCCTCCATTACCTTTGAGGAGCTGCGGATCAAGAAGTCCGAGGACTTCCCGGAGCTGGAGAGCGGCAAGAGCGTTTCGTGGCGCGTCAAGTATGGAGCCGTTACGAAGAGCGTCACCGACCCGAACGCGGACACCGTCGCCAAGCTCAAGGAGGAGATCGAGCGGTCGAAAGCATTCCTTGATGGGTTGAAGAAGGCAAAGACCGACAAGGACAGGAACCCCGACTGCCTTGTATCCCCTGTCGTGATCGCCAAGAGCAAGGGCATCGCCGCGTATGCGGGCGTGTTCCCCTCGGTCGAGGCGGCGCGCGCGTCGGACAAGGTGATCTGCATCCTCCCCGCGAACGACGGGAAGATCTACGAGATGCGGAAAAGCGAACTGGGCGAATTCATCGCGCCGAAACACAAGGTCGTGGACTTTGCGGAGGTCAGAGCCGGGTTTACCCCGGCCCTGCCTCTCATCCCGCGTGAGCTGATGGGACAGATCATCGCGTTCTTCCGCTCCTTCATGAACGAGGGAATGGAGTACGAGGCGATGGTGTTCCTCTACTGGGACAGACAGGAAGAAGAGTTTGTCGTCTATGTTCCGAAGCAGAGCGCGTCAAAGGCGAGCATCCACGCTGACCTTTCGGGCAACACCCTGCCGGAAGACCGATATCTGCACTATGCCGACATCCATTCCCACAACAGTATGGCGGCAAAGTTCTCCGCCATCGACGACGCGGACGAAAAGGCCACGCGGCTTTATATCGTGGTCGGACGGCTGGACAGGTTCTACCCGGACGTGACCGCGCGGGTCTCTTGCGGCGGAACCTATCTTCCCATTGACCCCCATCTGGTGATGGAGGGAGTCGGCGAGGAGTTCCCAGCCGAATGGCTGGATCAGGTCGAGCGCGTCGGCAATGAGCGCTTGGAGCGCAGGAATCTCGCATCAAAGCTGCTTGAATGCGTGTGGCCGCGATTGGAGGAGCTGGACGTATGAAGTTTTCAATGGAACGTCCCGTTAAGATCGTGATGCTGGGCGCCGGAGGCACGGGCGGGCATATCGCGCCGCACCTCTACCGGCTTCTCTATTCGCTGGAGCGCCCTGTCCGCTTCATCATCTGCGACGGCGACGTGGTGGAAGAAAAGAACCTCGTGCGCCAGAACTTCATTCCCGCCGACCTCGGCGAGAACAAGGCGAAGGTGCTGGCGGAGCGGTACTCCACCGTGTTCGGCATGGAGACCGAGTATGTGCCGGACTTTGTGGAGAGCGAAGAACGCCTCAAAAAGCTGATCGAGCCGCAGATATGGAGCAGAGGAACCTACAGCAATCAAACTGTCAGCGAACAGGTCATTCTGATCGGCGCGGTGGACAACAACCGCAGCAGGCAGCTTTGCCATAAGGTTTTCTATGCGGCAAAGGATCTCGTCTACATCGACAGCGGCAACGGCAAGAACACCGGGCAGGTCGTGTGCGGCATCCGCAGCGGCGGCAGGACGTTCTACCGTCCGGTCGGCAAGGTGTATCCCGACGTGCTGACCGATACGGACAAGTTCCCGACCGAGCTGAGCTGCGCGGAGGCGTCGGTTTCCGCGCCCCAGAGCATCACGGCGAACGTCACGGCCGCCACGGTGGTCGTGGACATGATCTACAACATTTTGGCGCAGGGCGAGAGCCGCGTGCGCATGGCGACGTTTTCTACGACGTCCTGCAACGTGCGCCCGACGCTGCAAAAACAGTCGAGGAGGAAAGCAGCATGAAAACGCTTTACATTCCCAAGGGAGAATCCAGAACCTACGAGTCCCTCGCCATCGACCGCATTGTGGTACACGGCAGTCTTGACGTTGCGACCGGGCTCAAGGCAAAGCTCATCACCGGACACGGCTATGTTACGGCCGGAACCATCAGCGCCGACGTCATCGAAGCCGACGATGTGGAGACCGCGCGCGTCACCTGCAAACGTCTCATGGCGAAGCGCGTGTACGCCGCCGAGGTCTATGCCTCCGACTCCGTCGTAGCATCGTGCAGCCTGACCGCCGCCTATGTGGAGACGGGCAAGCTCACCACGGCGCTGAGCGAGATCGACGAGGTGAAGGCCGACGAGGTCGTGAATCTGCGACCGCGCAGACGCGGTATGCTGCTGACGCTGCTTGCTTCCGCGCTGCTTTCCCTGTGGCTGTCACTCACGACGCCGCGGGAGAAAAAGCAAAAGGCGCAGGCGACGACGGAAAAGGCATTGGGCGCCGCCGAAGCCTCCGAGCGGGAGAACGCGGAGGAGGCATCTGAACCAGACGACGAGACGCGCAAGCAGATCGTCAAGACGGTGCGCGAGATCCTGTCGGAAAACAACATTCCGATGGATGACGGCGATACCGAGCTCAAGGCGCTCGTCAGCGCGTTTCTGCTATTGCGGGAGCAGGGGTATCAGCTCCGCGTGCTGCCCGCGGCAACAACGGAAAACGCGCCGCTTTTCGGCTTTGAGCAGGCGGAACCGCTGCAACCGGCGGCGTAAGAAAAAAATAAACAGAATCAAACGGGAGGAAAGAAAAATGTCGTTCAAATCACAGGAGCAGAATATGCGCCGTCTCGCGGCGCTGTTGAGCCGCAATCTCGGCTACATCTGGGGCGAGAGGGAATCCGGTCCCAACGGGGACAAGAAGGTGTTCCTCAACCTCGGCAAGACCTTTCTGCGCGCGCTGGCGAAGGATCTCAGCCTGCGTGACGTCAAGGTGATAGCCAACGCGGGCGGCATCGCGGTTTCCGGCGAGTGCTACCTCTACGGCATGTGGGAGGAATGCGGCCTGTTTATCTGTCTGGAGCAGCCCTGCATCAGTCAGGACGTACTGCTCTACCGCAGTATCCGCAGCCTCAAGGATCACAAGGGCGGCTATAACAACTATGTGACCCGCTCGGAGCTGGAGACCATGAGCTACGAACAGCTTTTGACCCGCCTGCTGACGATGAAGAAGGAGCCGCGCTATGAGCGGGCAGCCTGAGAGCAGCGAGCGCAGCTATGTGCTGGAGCAGCTCATGGGCGACCGCGCCGTGATCCTCAAGGACTGCGCGGAACTGAAGACGAACCGGGACAAGATCGACAAATACCGCGAAACGAACCTGCCCCGGGCGCAGGACGCCTATCTGGAACTGCAAAGGGCGCAGCGGCGTATTCTGGAAGCCCTGCGCGACGCGCAGCACAGCCTACTGGAAATGGAGGAGGACGCCACGGCATCCATGGCGGGGAAGCTCTATCAGGGCTTTTCGGGGTTCAACCTCATGTCCCGGAGCTATGATCCCGTCTGTAAGGTGCTGACGGATTTCGCCAATCAGCTCCCGGCGTCGCAGGACAACGTGAACGCACAGGTGATCGGGCGGTTGATGAACAACGTCCGTATGGGATATTACCCGACCGACCCGGAGAACATCAGCCACATCCTGCGGGGAATCCAATTCCCCGCGGGCGTGACGACCAACGTGTTCGACCCCTGCTGCGGCTGCGGAAAGGCGCTGCGCCAGATCGCGGACGGCCACAACTGCTACGCCTA
>JAFTGG010000179.1 GCA_017458025.1 Oscillospiraceae bacterium
CCTCCCGACCGAAAGCAAGGCGGTGGATACGTTCTACATCTACCCGACGGTTTTCGGCAACACCGTGAACGGCCCCGCGGACATGTTCCCCATCGACGACGCGAACATGCGCGCCGGCGCGCAGCGGTACTATCAGGAGCAGGCGACGGTGTTCGAGGCGTCGACGAACGTCTACGCGCCCTACTACCGCCAGACGCTGCTGGACACGTTCGGCAAGCAGCCGCTGGACAAGGTCGAGGCGTTCCAGTCGCAGGAGCAGCGCACCGACCTGTACGCGGCGCTCGACTATTATTTTGACCACTACAACAACGGCAAGCCGTTTATCATCGCCGGACACTCCCAGGGCGCCATCATGACGCGCATCATCTTAAAGGACTACATGCAGGCGCACCCCGACCGCTACGCGCGCATGATCGCGGCCTACGCCATCGGCTACTCCGTCACCAAGAGCGACCTTGAGCAGTATCCGCACCTCAAATTCGCCGAGGGCGCGGACGATACGGGCGTCATCGTCTCATGGAACACCGAGGGGCCGGACAACGGCGAGAGCCCGCTTGTGCTTGAAGGCGCGATCGCCATCAACCCCATCAATTGGAAGCGGGACGGCACCTACGCCGCCGCGTCGGAGAACCTCGGCTCCCGCCTGCGGGGCGGCGACGGCGCGTTCACGGTCACGACGCCCGGCGCCGCGGACGCGAGGGTCGATACGGCGCGCGGCACAGTCATCTGCACCAACACCGACACCCCGTACCTGACCGCGAACGGCGCGCCGATCTTCGGCGGCAAGAGCTTCCATACGCTCGACTACGACTTCTACTACGAGAACATCCGCGAGAACGTGCAGACGCGCGTCGCCGCGTGGTTCCTGAAAAACGGCGGCTATCAGGTCGAGAACCTCGTCGGCACGGCGACGGATTATGCCAGGCCGGAGAATTGGATCGCGCAGCCGGAGGCGGTGAAGGCGGTGGATACCTTCTACATCTATCCCACCGCCTATATGCCCGCCGAGGCGGACGCGCCGGTCATCTGCGACATCGACAACGCCGGCATGCGCGCCCTGGCGCAGAACAACTTCAACAACAACCGTGGCGCGTACGAGGGCTCCACCAACGTCTTCGCGCCCTACTACCGCCAGACGAGCGTCGCCGCGTTGCAGGACTACGGCGCGGAGGGCGCGGCGGAAATTTTGAGCCGCGAGCCGCGCACCGACATCTACGCGGCGCTGGACTACTACTTTGAGCACCTCAACGGCGGCCGTCCGTTTATCCTCGCGGGCCATTCGCAGGGCAGCATGCTCATGCGCATCATCCTCAAGGACTACCTGCCCGCGCATCCGGAGTATTATGAGCGCATGATCGCGGCCTACGCCATCGGCTACTCGATCACGCGGGACGATCTCGACCAGCATCCGTGGCTCCGCTTCGCCGAGCGCGCGGATGACACGGGCGTCGTCGTTTCGTGGAACACGGAGGGCCCCGGCAACGGCGAGAGCAAGCTGGTGCTGCCCGGCGCGATCTCCATCAATCCCATCAATTGGAAGCGCGACGACACCTACGCCGCCGCCTCTGAAAACCTCGGCTCGCGGGTGGACGGCGAGATCGTGACGCCCGGCGTCGCGGACGCGCAGGTCGATCTGGAGCGCGGCGTGGTCGTCTGCACGGCGGACCTGCCCTACATCGACACCAGCGCGATCGCCTCTGCGCCCGTATTCGGCGAAAAGAGCTTCCACGGCAACGACTACACGTTCTACTACGCAAATATCCAAAAGAACGTCGCGGACCGCGTTGCGGCGTGGAACGCGGCGCATTGAGAATCAACAAAATAAAAAGCGCGCCGCACGGCGCGCTTTTTTTATTATGCTGTCAAACGAACGCGTTCAACGCGCGTTTGAACGCGGTGTACGACTTCTCCGGCACCGGCAGCTCCGCGCCGCCCATCAGCGTCACGGCGAAACGGCGCAGGCTCGTGACATGAATCGGATTGACAAAATGGCTGGCGTGACAGCGCAGGAACAGCGACGGATACGCCGCCGCGATATCCCGCACCGACATCGTGACCTCCGCCTCCGAGCCGTCCGTCAGGTGCAGCAGGCACCGCTGCCCGTTGCCGCAGGAGTCGCCCCACAAGATCGAGTTGGAATACAGATAATACTCCGTGCTCCCCATGCCGCGGAAACGCAGGCGCTCGCCGAGATACGGGGTGGTGGGAAGGTCGGACAGCACCTGTTCAAAGTGAACGAAATAAATGGAGTCCTCCGCGCTTTTCCGATGCGGGTTCGTAATATCACAGCACAGAATGCGAGGGACTTTTTTCCGCTCGCACCACGTCAGCGCGACCCGCTGATTGACAGGCAGGTCGTTCCCGCTGGGGTAATGCGTGACGACGGAGAACGTCAAGACCACGACGCAGAGGGACGAGCCCGACGAGACCGTCTTGGTCTTGAGATTGCCCATCGTGAACGTGAGCGAATTGTCCTCCCCCGCCCACGCCGCGAGCATCGTCTCCCTGCCCTGCAAAAACTGCCCCTCGGCGGGACCGTACCAGAGCACATCGTCGTCCAAATGCGCCAAAAACGGCGCGACGTCGTTATCATAATAGCGCAGGATCAGTTCCGCCGACAGGGCGGCAATCTCCTGTTTGTTCATTCCATACCCCCCAATTGGCAAAAGCAAGTCATTTTCACTCGCTCAGAGGTGACTTTCGCTTTTCTGTTGACCGCGAAACAACTCGAATTTATAATGAGACATCATGATCGAAAGGTTCCCTTTCGATGCGTTTTCCTACGCAAAACGCATGTTTAAATACGGAGGTGCCGGAGCATGAACCAATACGCGCGCCAAATCATCCGCTGCCGCTACTGCGGCGAGGCGCTCCTGTCGGATCGCATCACCTGTCCAAACTGCGGCAAGCGGCGCCAGCTCCCTTTCTACCGGCAGGGGGAGTTTTGGGGCCTGCTCGTCGCGCTCGCAGCGACGGGGATTGCGGTCGCTTCGGTAATCCTGAGCCTGTAAGCCGCGCCATCATGCCGGATATGGAAAAAATATGCGGTCCTGATCCCCGTCGGATTTCTCCTATTCGCGGCGTACGCGTTCCGCGGGGCGGAGCGCCGGCATAAAGCCCAGACACACCGCGCGCTTGCTTCGTTCCCTATTCCGCCAACCGCAGCGCGATCCCGACAGCCGCCGAGCCGAGGATGAACACGATGGGGTGCAGCTTTTTCGTCCGCTTCACCGCGTTCGTCAGCGCGAGCAGCGCCGCCGCGAGCACGGGCAGCCGCCAATCGAGCGACGAGAGCGTCCCGGCCGGCAAAAACGCCGCCTTGACCACCAGCACGCCGGCGGCGAGGATCATCGCGGTAGACGCGGGCCGCAGGCCGTAAAACGCGCCGTTTACATACTTGCTGTCACGGAACCTCTGCAAAAACGCGGAGACAATTAAAATAACAATAATACTCGGCGTTATCAATCCGACGGTCGCCACTACCGCGCCGAGGACCCCGCCCGCGGCGCCTCCGGCGCGGCCGCCGGTCAGAAAGCCGACGTAGGTCGCCATGTTGACGCCGATGGGTCCGGGCGTCGACTCCGACACCGCCACCATGTCGGCAAGCTGCGCGTGGGTGAACCAGAGCGTGCGGTCCGAGATATCATAGAGGAACGGCAGCGTCGCCATGCCGCCGCCGACGGCGAACAGGCCGGTCTTAAAAAACTCCCAAAAGAGGCGCAGGTAGATCATTCCGCCGCGCCTCCTTTTTTCTGCAGCGCCCGCAGCACGACGCCGCAGACGCCCGCGAACAGAACGAATACCACCGGCGAAAGGCCGGTCAGGATCGCGCCCGCGGCGACGAGCAGGAAGATGCCCGCCGTCGGCTTGTCGACGACGGATTTTTTGCCGAGCTTCCACACAGCGTTAAAAATCAGCACGCACACGCAGACGCGGATACCGGCAAACGCGTTCTTCACCCACGTCAGCTCCGAAAACTGCGTGATAACGCCCGCGAGCAGCGAGATGATGACGATGGACGGGAACACGACGCCGAGCGTCGCGACGACGCCGCCCGCTACGCCGTCCTTTTTGCGCCCGATGAACGTCGCGGTGTTGACGGCGATGACGCCGGGGGTGCACTGCCCGATGGCGAAGTAGTCGGCAAGCTCCTCCTCCGTCGCCCAGCCCTTATTCTCGACGACCTCGCGCTGCAAAATGGGCAGCATGGCGTAGCCGCCGCCGAAGGTCATCACGCCGACCTTGGCAAAGGTCAGAAACAATTCTATCAGGTTTTTCAGCATTTCTCACTCCACATAGCCATAGAGGCCGCGCACGGACACCTCGCCGGTACGGATGGTATCCGTCGCGCCGTTCTGGCGCAGCACCTGCAGGCCGAGGTCGTCATCCACGCCGGTAGCGAGCACCTTTTCGTGCACGTCCTCCCACAGCAGCTGCACCTCCTGCCCGATGGTCAGGCAGTCGCGGCGGTATATGTCGAGATACGGCTGCAGCTTGTGGCGCAGCAGCGCCTGATAGAGCGCGTCCAGCTCCTCGATCATCGCCGCCGCCAGCGCCGCGCGGGAGACCTCCCTGCCCGTTTCGAGGTTGAGCGAGGTCGCAATATTCTCCAGCTCGCCCGCGAAGTCCTCGCGCGTGTGCGCGACGTTGACGCCGATGCCGATGATAACGTATTGCAGCGCGCCGCTCTCGCCCTCCATGCTCAGCTCCGTCAAAATCCCGCAGAGCTTTTTCCCGCCGAGCACGAGGTCGTTCGCCCACTTGATCTTCGGACGCACGAGCGCCACGCGCTCGACGGCGTTGCACATGGCGACGGCGACAAAGCCCGTGATGGGCAGCAGGCGGTTCGGCTCCACCGGCGGGCGCAGCAGCGCGGAGAGGTAGACGCCCTTGCCCGCGGGACTCTGGAAGCTCCTGCCGCGGCGGCCCTTGCCGCCGGTCTGCTCGTCCGCGACGGCGACGGTGCCATCCACCACGCCCTGCGATGCGACGCGCTTTAAGTACGCGTTGGTCGAATCAATGCTCTCAAAGCAGCAGAGCTTGCGCCCGACGAGCTTCGTTTCGCCGAGCTTCGCGCGGATCTCCGTCTCGGTCAGGCGGTCCGGCGCGTCCATCAGGCGGTAGCCTTGGCTCTTGCGCGATTCGATCTCGTACCCGTCGCGCTGCAGCGCCTTGACCGCCTTCCACACCGCCGCCCGCGTGATGCCCAGCCGCTCGCTGATGCCCTCGCCGGAAACGAATTTCCCGCTGCTCTCCTGCAGCAGCTTCAGTACCGTGTCCTTGCTCATACGCGTTCCCTCCGATTGTAACCAAATGTAACCAAAACTGTTACCGTTTTGCAATTGAACCCGTTTGCTCCTTATGGTAAAGTATACTACAAGATTCCCTTATTGTAAACCTTAGATAATTTTTCCGTTGACGAGCGTCGAATTTTTTTATAATTCATGTGTTTTTCCTCTTGCCCGGTCACAAAATATGGGGTACAATATCGGTTGGGATTCGACTATATTTGACAAGGAATGTACTGTGAGCTTTTCTGATCTGCGGTTCATTTTTTATGTTTTGCCGGCTTTTGTGCTGCTGCACGCCCTCGTTCCGTCCAAAGCGCGCAACGCGCTGCTGTTTCTCGGGAGCCTCGCCGTCTACGCGTGGGGCGCGGAGCTCGAAACCGGCGCAGGGCTCGAAGCGACGGGTATCCTGCTCGGCGCGACGGTCGTCAATTATCTCTTCGGGCGCTGGATGGCGAACGAGGACCGCGTCATGCGGCGCGCGTTTTTGGCGCTGGCGCTGTTTCTCGACTTCGGAACGCTGTTTTTCTTCAAATACCTTTTCGCGCTGCTGGACGCGCTCAAGCCTCTCACCGGGCATGACTATTCATTTCTCCACATCGTGATGCCGCTCGGCATCAGCTTCTATATCTTCCAGATGACCGCCTATCTCATCGACGTCTGCCGCGGCACGCTGGAACCGGAAACCAGCTTCGTCGACTTTGGCGCGTTTGTCGCCGCGTTCCCGCAGTTGACGATGGGACCGATCCTGCGCTACGGCGATCTGCGCGCCGCGCTCAAGGAGCGCAGGCCCGGGCGCGAGGACGTCGAGCAGGGCTTTCAGCTCTTCGCCATCGGCCTCGCGTTCAAGGTGCTGCTTGCCGATCAGTTCTCATACCTCTGGGTCGTGCTGGAGCGCATCGGCTTCGATTACATCTCTACGCCGCTGGCATGGCTCGGCGCGGTCGGGTACAGCCTGCAGTTGTACTTTGATTTCCACGGCTACTCGCTGATGGCGACGGGATTGGGGCGCATGCTGGCGCTGCCGGTGGCGCGCAACTTCGACGAACCGTATCTCTCCCGCTCGGTCAGCGGCTTTTACCGCCGCTGGCACATGACGCTCGGCGCTTGGTTCCGCGACTATCTCTACATTCCCCTCGGCGGCAGCCGGCACGGCACGGCGCGAACGATCCTGTCCCTCGCCGCCGTATGGCTGCTGACGGGCCTCTGGCACGGGCCGACGCTCAATTACCTCATCTGGGGCGGCGTGCTGTTCGCGTTCATTGCGCTGGAACGGCTGTTTCTGCGCCGCGCGTTCGGCAAGCTGCGTGTCCTGCCGCATCTCTACCTGCTGTTTGTCATCGTGCAGACATGGGTCGTCTTCCACATTGACAATTTGGCGGACCTCGCGGCTTACTTCCGCCGCCTGTATCCGTTTTTCGGCAACGCCGCCGCAATCAACTACGGCGATTTTACCAAGTATTTTTCCTCATATTGGTGGCTGTTTGCCATCGGTATTCTGCTCTGCCTGCCGTGGCCGCGCCGCTTCTACGAGCGCTTTCGCGGCAACGCCCTGGTCTGGATCCCGCTCTTCGCCCTGTTCTGGCTGAGCGTGCATTTCCTCGCCACAGGCTCGGGCAACGCGTTTCTTTATTCAAGATTTTAATGAACGAGGTTTTTTGATGAAACGGCCTTTCTCTCCTTTGGTGTGGCTCTGCGCGGCGAGCGCGATCGCGCTCGGCGTTTTGACCGTATATGACCCCGCCGGCGTTTACGCCGGCTACGCCGCTTCTCTGGAAGCCGGTACGCCGCCCATCGCCGCGGTGTTTACCGCCGTACAGGACGGCGTTTATCCGTGGAGCGTTCCGGCGGCGCCCGCCGAGACTCCTCCCGATCCCCCCTACCGTCTGCTGACCGACATCGTCACCACCGAGGAGATGTACTCCTCCGTCGGCAACAAGGAGCCGTTTTCCGACGGCGCGGCGGAGGAGGGCTCCGCTGCCGATGGCGCGGCCGCCGAGGTAACGCCCTCCGTCGAAATCGTCTATTCCGCGCCGGAGCAGGAGGAGGGGGATGCGCCCGTGGAGGACGCCTCCGAAGGCTTTATCCCCGTGGACGAGAGCTGGTTCGACGACGCGCTGTTTATCGGCGACTCCCACATCGAGGGCTTTGCCGATTATGCGGGGTTGCGCAACGCCACGTTTTACTATAAGCGCGGGCTCGATATCTGGTCGGTGATGAAAAAAGCGGTCGTCAACGGCAAGCAGACGATCCCGCAGGCGCTGTCGACGCGGCGGTTCGCCAAAATTTACATCATGCTCGGCATCAACGAGATCGGCTGCGGCACGACCGAAAGCTACGCCGAGCAATACGCGAGCGTCGTCGCGCAGCTGCGCGAGCTCCAGCCCGACGCGCTCATCTACATTCAGTCGATTTTCCACACCTCGCAGAAGAAGTCCGATACGACGGTCTACAACAACGATACGATCAACGCGCGCAACGAGGCGATCTCCCGCATCGCCGACGGCGAGTATGTGTTTTACCTTGACTGCAACGCCGTCTTCGACGACGAAAACGGCGCGCTGACGCCGGCCTACTCCGGCGACGGCGTACACGTCAAGGCGCCGTACTACACAATGTGGCGCGACTATCTGTTTCAATTCGGCCGCGTTCTGCCCGAGCCGGCGGAACCGCCGGAGCAGGCGGAAGCCGGCGCGCCCGCCGCGCAATCTCCCGCGGCGTCCGGCGCCGCTGCATCCGCGACTGAGTCCGCTCCGGCGATCGAGCCCGTATCCGGCTTCTCCGTATCCGCTGACGGTGGCATGGAAAAAAACGGCTTCGCCGTCGAAAAAACAGCTTGACATTGGCATACCGTTTATGGTATGATACGCCTCGGTCGTGAAAAGCGGCTGCGGCAAAATGGCCAAGTAGCTCAGCTGGTTAGAGCGCCGGCCTGTCACGCCGGAGGTCGAGGGTTCGAGCCCCTTCTTGGTCGCCATTTGCTGCTGTAGCTCAGTAGGTAGAGCGCATCCTTGGTAAGGATGAGGTCGGCAGTTCGAATCTGCCCAGCAGCTCCAAAAGCAGCGGATTTCCTTTGGAAATCCGCTGCTTTGCTATCAACATATTCGGTAAAATGGATAGCTGTTTCGGCGCAAAAGGCAGGGGCTTGAGCCTCAAGCTCAACAAAAACGCAAAGGAAGAATAAGGGTATGCGTTTTATAGGAAACAAGACACACCTTCTGGAGCATATCAAGGAAGTCGTTGACAGGCATGCCGCGGGGGCGTCGTCGTTCTGCGATATTTTTTCCGGAACGGCTTCTGTGGCAAGATACTTTAAACAATGGTATAAAGTATATTCAAACGATCTGCTGTACTTTTCCTATTGCCTCCAGCGAGGAACCGTTGAAAATCCGAACAAACCGGCTTTTGCAAGGTTGTCTTCCGCCCTTGGGATTGCCGCTCCGGTTCAATACTTGAATGAAATGCCCACGGGCGACATGGAATGTCTCGAACAGGATAAACGGTTTTTCCAGAACAACTACGCGCCCGCCGGCGGGCGAATGTACATAACCGATTCAAACGCGCTGAGAATCGACTTCTCACGAAACGCCATCGAAGATTGGCGTCATCATGGCTACCTTTCGGACGACGAATACTTCTACCTTATCGCGAGCGTAATCGAGGGCATTCCGTTTGTGTCAAATATTTCCGGGACATACGGCGCGTTCAACAAAACCTGGGACAGCCGCTCCAAGAAACCGTTTGCTTTGATTGATTTACCGGTTATTGAGAACGGGCGGAGCAATCTGTCTTTTAATCGGGACGGCTCAGCTCTCCTGCGGGAGATCGCGGGCGATATTTTATACATCGACCCTCCGTACAACGAACGGCAGTATCTCCCCAACTATCATGTGTTGGAGACCGCTGCAAAATACGATTTTCCTGAACTGCGCGGGATCACCGGTCAGCGTCCGTATGAAGCGCAGAGGTCTGATTTTTGCTCCCGACGAACGGTCGTCGGCGCATTTGACGCCTTGCTGTCCAACGCAAATTTTCAGCACATTATTTTAAGCTATAACACCGATGGCATCATGACGTTGGATGAGATCGAGCAAACGATGAAAAGGCACGGAATACCGTCAACGTACGAAGTGAATTATATTCCATATCGCAGGTTTAAAAGCAGAAGCGCGGCCACGAAGACGGGCGAGCTGAAAGAGCTGTTGGTTTATATCCAAAAGGAGGTGTGATCATGGCCGGCTATATCAAAAGCCCAATGAATTACACCGGCGGAAAGTTTAAAATCCTTAAACATATCATTCCCTGCTTTCCGGCCGGGATCGGAAGCTTCGTGGATCTCTTCGCGGGCGGATTGAATGTGGGCATCAATGTGGAAGCCGGAACCATATATGCAAACGACCAGATCACCTATTTAATTGATTTGTATAGGCTATTTCAAAGCGCTGACACAGAAGCGTTACTGACTTCCATCCGGGAGCGGATCGGCGAATTTAAACTGTCGCAGACGAATGTCGAAGGATATAACGCGCTGCGCGCCGAGTATAACAAATCAAAGTCGCCTCTTGACCTGTTTGTTTTGACCTGCTATTCCTTCAACCACCAGATACGCTTTAACGGCAAGCACGAGTTTAACACGCCCTTCGGCAAGGAACGAAGCTCTTTTAACGCTTCGATCGAGCGAAACCTCGTTATGTTTTGCAACGCTCTCCGCAGAAAGCGGATCGTCCTCTCTACGGACGACTTTAGGGATTTTGATTTTTCGGTCCTCCAAGCCGGCGATGTTGTATACTGCGACCCGCCGTATCTGCTCACAAACGGCTCCTACAATGACGGAAAAAGGGGCTTTCGGGATTGGACCGCGCGAGAAGATTCCGCGCTGCTTGAGTTATTGGATTCGCTGGATCAGGCCGGCGTATTGTTTGCTTTGTCAAATGTTTTTGCCCATAAAGGGCAGGCGAATGAGCCCCTGAGGGAGTGGAGCAGGCGTTACCATGTTGCCTACATTGATAAAACCTACTCGAATTGCAGCTACCACTTTAAAGACCGGACGGCTCAAACAACGGAAGTCCTGATCACAAACTATGCGTGGGAGGAGCCGAAATGCGAGCAGATGACGCAAATTCCGTAAGCAGCAGGTTGTACGCTGAATCGGAACCCTTTCTGGCTGCGCATCCCGGCTTTGACGTCTCCTCCTTACCCTCGTGGGTCGCGGAAAACATTGATGCCGCCCGCGTATATGGAGCCGGCAAAAAGGGCGTCATTTTGCCGGACGGCCGAAAATATCATCTCGATAACCGCCTCAATGATATGACCGGCAGAGAGTGGACGTTCTTTATCAACTCCGTCTTTTCCACGCATTACCCCACAAACGGGAAAGAGGCGTACGCCCATCATATCAGGAAAATACACCCAACCCCGAAGCCGCCTCAACTGATGCGGGATCTCATTGATTTCTTTACCAAGGAAGGCGAACTGGTATTTGATACCTTTATGGGCGTCGGCGGGACTTTGCTCGGAGCGGCGCTTGCGAACAGGACCGCGGCCGGAATCGAACTAAATCCGCAATATATCGACGCATATTACCGTGCCGCGGAAGAGCTGCGCCTGCCGGCATTTCAAACCAAATGCGGGGATTCCTTATCGCTTTTGCGGGAAAGAGAGGTCATGGAGGAATTGACCTCCGGAACCCCCGTCAGCCTGCTGTTGATCGATCCGCCTTACTCGAACATGATGAGCAAGGAAAAAACCGGCGCGGACATTGCGGTGTATGGCAAGAGCGCCACGCCGTTTTCCGCTTCCGAACTCGACCTCGGCAACATGGACAGGCCGCAGTTTCTCGAAAAGCTGAAAGAGTCCGTAGCGCTCTCGCTCCCATATATAAAATTCCGCGGCTATGTGGTCGTCTTTATCAAGGACCTGCAGCCCAGCAAAAAAGAAACCAATCTGCTTCACGCGGAGGTCGTTGCCGCCCTCAACCAGATCCCCGAGCTTTATTACAAGGGCATGAAAATCTGGGCCGACGAATCCACAAAGCTATATCCCTATGGATATCCGTTCAGCTTTGTCGCAAACCAAATCCATCAATACATCCTGGTTTTCAGAAAGGAGAAGTGAGGGAACCTCACTTCTCCTTTCTTTTTCAACTCAGCAGCGCCATGATTTCGGAGGAAAGCTTCGGCTCCTTGGCGTCGTTCATGATGAGCCGCCCATGATGATTGAGATAGAGCAGCACTTTTTCATGGGGCAGCGCAGTTTTGGAACCGCCGAAAATCGTCAGGTACCTTTTCACGGTATATCCCGGAAAATACCGATTGATATAGAGCTTTTCGATATCGCCGTAGCCTTCGATTTCAGTCAATCCCTCGGCAAGGGTGCTGAGCTTTTTGCCCTCCATCAAATAGACGGTCCGCTTCGCGTCGTCACGCATAATGACATCCGGAATGAGCAGATTGTGGTCGTCCTCGCCGCAATGCTTGGGCAGTGCGATCAGCTCGCCGGTGGAAGACTTAAAGTAGCCCCGCTCACACCCCGCATGGTTCTGGTAAACCTCTTGCAGGCCAAGGTACTCGCAAGCAATGTGGAACAGGATCGAGGCCACCTTTTCCGATTTATCCTCGTAATGCCAGTATGAATCCGGCAGCTTGTAATGGGTGGGCATGGTGATGCCCGCCATTTTTATATCCAACATCTTGCAAATCGACAGGAACTTATTGTGGCTGTTGTTTTTCACCGAGCTTTGCACAACATGATGATCCACGATCTCTATTTCGCCCGTCCAGCCAAGCTGCCTTAGGGTATACGCAATGTAAGACAGCGCGCCGATATTGGGATCATGGGCAATCTTGCCGATGCTTTTGGCCTTGTCCAGCCGTCCGGACACGGTTATCTTGTCCCCTGCTTTGTTGATCAAAATGGGGGTATTCCCTTTGGGCGGCATACGCATCCCGTTTTTAAACTTGATCAGTTCGTCAATGGACCGAAAGGGGCTGAACCATTGGTCAACGGGCTTTCCCACTATCTTGACCTGGTTCGTCAACAGCATATTCGTGTCTAAAATGCTGGTATCGCTCGGCTTCTTCCCCTTTCTGAGCCCCAATTCGTCGTTATAAAGCATATACAGCGGAATTTTGGGGTAGAAAGCCTTGATGTACACAAATTTTGAGCAGCGCTGACATCCTCCCGTATTTCTCGATTCATCATCGCTCGTTTTTGTTTCCTCGACGGCAAAAACCAGATGATTATTGCCGCCCTCCACGGGCGCGTCTTTTTGCACAAAAAACAGGAAGTCCAGAAAACTCGACCCGCCGCTGACGGATTTTATAAAAACCTTATGGATCCCGTCGACACGCACGCCTTCGACTTCATAGGTGAAGGAAAATACGCCCCCGCTCCCAAGCGGCCGAATCGCTATGCGTTCGCTGCATGTGTAGTTTACGCCGAAATCGTCGTAATAAATCTGCAAAATCTGCTGAATGACCGAAGTTTTCGGCTTTTCCTCTGTCAAAAGCCAAATGTTATCCATCCCGTTTCCCCCTTAACGATATTATATTGCCCGGCCGTCCTGGTTTCGGAACTCCCGCTCGCCGATTTGCGGTTTTATACTGAAATGCATGAAAAAGTAGAAGTATTCTACTTTTTATAGCGCCGCAGGCGCGTCAGTGTTTGCATGAGACGGCGTGCGAAGCACGCGCGATCTCAAATTGAAGTTTTTAATTTGAGAGCAGTATCATGATAGCGGCAAAATGTGAACAAATCTACCAAAAATGCGATTTTCCGCCAAAAATTTTTGATCGGCGCCCTGCGGCGAACCGAAAAGGTCTCGAAACCATGCGGTTTCGAGACCTTTTTACTCCCACGTTTTCCACACGTCGGGCCGGTAGCCGACCGTCGCCTGCCTGCCGTTGCGCACCACAGGCGTCTTGAGAATCTGCTGGTTTTCCAGCACCTTGTCGAGCTTTTGCGCGTCGGTCAGATACCGCACCAGCGCCAGCGTCTGCCGGTCCTTCGCGTCGGGGTCGAGCAGGGTGTCCAGCCCTTTCACCGCCTGCGCCACGGAGGCCAGCTCGCCCCTGCTCATGCCCTTCTCCCTGAGGTCGATCAGCTGATATTTGACGCGGCGTTCCTTGAAATACCGCTCGGCTTTTTTCGTGTCGAAGCACTTCTTGGTGCCGAAGATCTGAATATTCATCGGCCGGTTATCGTTTCAGCAGCGACGCGACAAGATCGCCGTGACGCGTCTCGTCGTCGCGGACGCGCGCGACCTCCGGAAAATCCGCGATCAGGCGCTCGTATTTCGCCGCGGCGTCGTACTCGCCCTTGGCGATCATCGGGTACACGCGCCCTCTGCCGAGGAGTCGGTACAGCCGCGGCAGCAGAACCGCCTTGGCCTTTTTCGGGTGCAGCATCGCGTGCGTGTGCGCGTAGAATACCTGCGCATGCCGCCATTCCTCGTTCGCCAGAGCACGGAACACCTTCGCGTCGCGCTCGTCGGTCACAACCTCCGCGAGCCGCTGATACATCAGCACCGCGTCCAGCTCGCCCTGCTGGCTTTTGAGCAGCGCCTTGGTCTTTTCGTCGATCATGTCGCGTCCCTCCCGTTCAATTTTTCAGCACCGCGTCCACCACTCGAAAGGCTTACACCTCTATCCGCAGGCCTCTTATTGGGATTGGCCTTATACGGCAGATAAATTGCCCAATGGTGAGCGTCTGAAGCAGTTAGACCGCGACTGGATGTGGTATCGCGCCTGGGGCCGCTATGCGTGGAACGATGAGCGGGGCGACGACCGCTCGTACTGGGTCCGCGAACTGGCTGAC
>JAFTGG010000180.1 GCA_017458025.1 Oscillospiraceae bacterium
AGCGCCTGCTCGACGCCGTCGACAAAGCCGCCGAAGCGCACCGCGCCGCCCAGCGGCGACGCCTGCGACCGCAGCGCCGCCTCCTCGCTGCCCGCGCCGAAGATCATAAAACGCAGTCCGTCGCGTCCGGCAAGCCGTTGCGCCGCGTCCAGAAACAGGTCCACGCCTTTGACCCGCTCCAGGCGCGCCGCGACGCCGATCCAGAGATGCTCCGCATCCATACCCAGCCGCCGCCGCAGCGCCTCACGCTCCTCGCCCGCGTACGGCTCCACAAGGTCGATGCCGTTGTAGACAACGCGGATCAGCCGTTCCGGCGTACCGGACGCCGCCAGCTGCTTCCCGACCGCGTCCGACACGGCGATGACCGCGTAGGTCCGCCGGCTGTCGACAGGGCGCTGCACAGCGCGGCGCAGCGCGTTGCCGCGCGCCGCGGGGCAGTGCTTGGTCATCACGACCGCGCGCACGCCGCTCCGACGCGCCGCGATGCGCGCGGAAATCGCGCCGTGGGCGTGGACGATATCCGGCTTCAGCTCCCGCATCAGCCGCGTAAGCGTTTTGACGTCGTCGGGGTGGTAGGAGCGCTCAGCCAGCCCGTCCACCTCATACACCGCGCCGCCCAGCGCCTCCAGCGGCGCTTTGAGCAGGCTCCCGCGCGGCACTGCGGTCAGGATCTCGAACCGCTCGCGGTCCGCGCGGCGCAGGTAGTTGAGCAGCACGCGGCCCGCGCCGCCGATGTTGCTGTCGCTGATGACGTTCAGGACGCGGATCATACGAAAACGCCCCCTTCGCCCAGCGCGTCGCGCCGCGCTGACGCCATGCCCAGCGCGAGGTACGCCCAAAACAGGAACATCACGCGGTAGTTGTAGAACGAATAATCCGTCATCGCCTGCGCGAGGAAGCCCAGCGTCCCCGAGGCGAACGCGATCTGCAGCAGCCGCGACGCGCGCTCCTGCCCGCCGCGCAGCAGCGCCGCGCCGAGCGCGCGGTAAAAGCGGAGAATCAGCCACAAAAACGCGATCAGCTCCGCGACGCCCGCGTCGCAGATGAGCTGCAGATAGAGGTTATGCGAATGCTGCGCGACGCTCGCGTCATAGCTGTAGAACGGATAGACCACGTTGAACGCGTCCGTTCCCGGGCCGACGCCCGTCAGCCAATAGCCGTCCCGCAGCATCGCGAGGGTCCCGAGCCAGATGCTCACGCGGTACGAGGTCGAACGGTCGCCCAGATTGCCGATGCTCGCAAACCGCTCGACGACCGTATCGGGCAGGACGGACCACAGCGCCAGCAGCGCGAGCGGCACGAGGAACAGCAGCCGCGGCTCCAGCGCAACGAAAAACAACACGCCCGCGAACAGAAGCCCCAGCCACGCGCCGCGGGAAAACGTCAGGATCATGCACACGCACATCACGCCGCAGCAGGCGAAGTAGTAAAGCCTGCGCCGCCAGCCCTTGCTCGACAGCAGCTTCGCGCCGCCGAGCGGGATCATCAGCGTCAGATACTGCCCCAGCATGTTTGGGTTTTCCATCGTTGAACCGACGCGGAAGCCGATGGCGGAGAACATCTCCTCGTCCACCCACGCCGCCGATTGATAGCCCCAGCCGAACCGGTACTGCAAGATACCGTAGCACGACACCGCCGCGCCCACCGTGACCATCAGCGCCGTCAGCGCGTCCAACTGCGTTTTCGTTTCGATCGCGTGGTACAGCGCGAGCGCGAACAGGATAAACGCAAGCGTGACGACGCCCGTGAGGAGGCTGCCACGCACGTCGACCGAGGTCAGCATGCCGACGAGATAGATCCCCGCGTACACAAGCACGGGCGCCGCGATCGGATCGCGCGAGAGCGCGCGCTCCCGCTCATGCAGCAGCCGCAGCAGCAGCGACGCGCAGCCGACCAGCGACAGCGCCAGCACCGCCATCGTCGGCGCAAACGGCGCGGCAACCACGCTGAGCGAGCACCAGACGAAGCTCTGCAAAAAGATGCTTCCCGCAAACAGCCTGTCCAGCCTCAGCCTTTGATAAAGGCTGCAGCACCGCGTCCGAACCCGTCCGGGCGCGACCGTCTCTCCGCGCAGTACGCGCGGCGAGCAAAACCAGCCGACGATCACGCTTTCGCGCCATTGGCGGGCGACCCAGCGGCACGCCGCGTCGAACCCGCGCCCAAGCGGCGAGCGCGCCAATGCGTTCCATATCTTCCCCAGAACGTACCAGAGCGTCCCGAGGATCAAGCTTTCCCGTATCAAGACTTATTCCTCCCGCGCAGCAGCGCTTTGATCTGCGCGATCGTGCCGACCCGCAGCAGCCACGACAGCAAAAAGTAGCAGACAACGCCGGCCAGCGTCGGCGCCAGAACCAGCACGACGCGAATCGCCAGCGAATCGCCCAGACGCGCCGCGAGCGCGTAGTGAACGATCCGGACCGCCGCGCCCATCCCCGCCGCGCAAAGCAGCATCTTCAAAAAGTCGGCGACCGCCGCGCGATTGACGACCCCGCGATAGCGCCGCGCCGCCGCGGCCAGCAGCACCAGCGCCGGCAGCATGAGGCTCACCGCCGAGGCAAGCGCCAATCCGCGCAAGCCCAGCGGCCGCAAAAGCAGTTGACATAATATAACATTCGCCGCCACGGAGACAACGCCCGCGATCAGCGGCATCTTGCCCTTCTGCTCGGCGTAAAACGCGCGGCTCAAAATGATCTGCACGCCATAGCCGATCATGCCGAGCGACAAAAACGCCAGCGCGCCGGCGGTCAAATCCGTCGACGCCGCGTCCCACGCGCCCCATTCGTAGAGCAGCCGGACCACCGGCCTCGCGAGCACCGCGAGCCCGAACGCCATCGGCGTGAGCAGAAACAGCATCGCGCCCAGCGTGCCGGAGATGCTCTCCCCCATCGCCGCTTCGTCCTCGTGCGCCGCGTAACGCGACATCTCGGGGAAAATGACGTTCGCAATCGACAGCACGAACACGCCGGCAACGATGGTGTAGAGCGTATTCGCGTACTCCAGCGCGCTCGCCGCGCCGTCGATGTGCGAGGCGTAACGCGTCGCGACCGTCAGGTTCAGCGGCTGCACCCAAGTGCTCACCAGCACCGGCCCGGCAAGCAGGAAAATTTTATGTAAACCTTCGTGGCGCAAAGAAAACTGATACCGATAGCCGAGCTTCCGCAGCGACGGCAGTTGAATCAGTACCTGCGCCGCCCAGCCGAGCAGGAATGCGGCGGCGAGGCCGACGATGCCGAAGCGGTCGACAAAAAAGAGGTAATACAGAATAATGACCGCGTTGGACGCGGCGGAAAGCAGCGCGGGAATATTAAATTCGCCCAGCGACTGCAAAATGCCGACCAGCGAAAACGCAAGGCCGGTAAAAAGCATCAGCGGGAACAAAATGCGCAGAAGCTCCGCGCAGAGCGCGGCGGTCTCGGCGTCAAAGCCGTCGGCAAGCAGCGCCGTGATGGGCTCCGCGCACAGCATGCCGAGGGCGCTGAGCGCGCCGGTCAGAAGCGTCATCACCGTGATGAACGCGCTCGACAGGCGGAACGCCTCGTCCTTGCCCTCTTTTTCAAGGTATTCGTTGAACACGGGAATGAAGCTCGCCGAGATGGCGGAGGCAAAAATCGCGTCAAAGAAGTTGCGCGGAATGCGGCTCGCCGCCAGAAACGCGTTCGCCGCCATGCCGGTGGCGAACCGGTGCCCCATCATCAGATCGCGCGCGAGCCCCAGCGCCTTGCCGAGCAGCGTCAGCGCCATCATCACGCTGACGGTGCGGATATTCCGTTTTTGCTGTTCTTCGCGCATGGCAGCTCCGTTATTGACATAATATCAAAATTATCATAACAGAAAAAAGCGGGTTTGTCTACAAAATATGGTATTTTTTAAGAGCAACCTACGGCCCCATTTCGTGGAGCCGTGGGTCACTCTTTTCCGAAGCCGGAGCGGTACAGGCGCTCCGCGCGCCGCATGATGTCAGCTTTATCGTTTTTCAGCTTTTCGGAAGCGACTTCCTCCAACAGCTTCTTAAGGGCCGCGCCGATCGCCTTGCCGCGAAAGCCGACGGCCGCCATGTCGCCGCCGTTCACCGGCAAGTCCGCGACGGAGCAGCACGCGCCCTCGGCGATGAGCGCGTCGTAGACCGCCTGCGCCTCGCGCCACGGCGCTTGCGCGCGTTCGAGCCCCTCGGGCGCTTTCGCCGCGTTGTCCGCGCGTTTGGTCAGCAGCAGGTTCGCCGTCGCTTCCTTGCCGCGCTTCGCCATCTCCCTGTGCACCGCCGCCCGCTCGGGCGGAAACATGTCGTCAAAGCACTCCAACTGCGCGCGTACCTGCGCGGCAAGCGCCTTTTCAAAGCGCAGCCGCGCCATAATGCCCTCCGCCAGCTCCGCCGAGCGCGCCGTGTGCCCGTAAAAATGCCCGACGCCGTCCGCATCCGTCGTCATGCACAGCGGCTTGCCGAGGTCGTGGAACAGCATCGTCCAGCGCAGCTCCCGCCGCGGCGGGACCGCGCCGACGCTCCGCGCCGTGTGCTCCCAAACGTCGAAGCAGTGGTGCGGGTTATGCTGGTCAAACCCCACGCAGGGCAAAATTTCAGGCAGCACCGCGCCCAGCACGTCGGGAAACGCCAGCAGCACTTGGGCCGCATTCCCGCCGCAGAGCAGCTTGTTCAGCTCCGCATACACGCGCTCCGCCGCGACGGTTTTCAGCAGTTCGCACTTCTCCCGCGCGGCCGCCGCCGTTTCCTCCTCGACGGCGAAGCCCAGCACCGACGCAAAGCGCAGCAAACGCAGGATACGCAGCGCGTCCTCCTCGAAGCGCGCCCGCGCGTCGCCGACGCAGCGGAGCGTCCGGCCGGCGAGGTCGGCGCGCCCGCCGAACGGATCGACGACCGCCCCGTCCGCCAAATCCGACGCGGCGCCGCCCG
>JAFTGG010000181.1 GCA_017458025.1 Oscillospiraceae bacterium
GGCTTTGGACACAGTGTGGGCATGAGCCAGTGGGGCGCGATCGCGATGGCGGAGCGGGGCTACGGCTACCGCGACATTCTGGAGTTCTACTACACAGGCGTGGAGGTCCGATGAAAACAAGCGACTTTGACTATTTTCTGCCGCCGGAGCTGATCGCACAGACGCCGGCGGAACGGCGCGACGCCTCGCGGCTGCTGTGCCTCGATAAGCAGACCGGCGCGTTTTCGCACCATCACTTCTACGACCTGCCCGATTTTCTGCGCCCGGGCGACTGCCTGATTTTGAACGACAGCCGCGTACTGCCCGCGCGGCTGCTGGGACGGCGGCTGCCGGGCGGCGGCGCGTGCGAGGTGCTGCTGCTCATCGACCGCGGCGACAATGTCTGGGAGTGCATCGTACGCCCCGGCAAGCATCTGCGCGCGGGCGCGCGGGTGTCCTTCGGCGACGGCGAGCTGACCGCCGAGATTACGGAGGTACTGCCCGACGGCAACCGGCTCGTGCGGTTTGATTATGAGGGGATCTTCCTCGAAGTGCTCGAACGCCTCGGTAAGATGCCGCTGCCTCCGTATATCAAGGCGGAATTGCAGGATAAAGAACGCTATCAAACGGTATACTCCAAGGTGAACGGCAGCGCCGCCGCGCCGACGGCGGGGCTGCATTTTACGGCGGAGCTGTTGGAAAAAATTGCCGCCAAGGGCGTCCGCATCGGGTATGTGACGCTGCATGTCGGGCTCGGCACGTTCCGTCCGGTCAAGGAGGAGAACGTCGAGGCGCACGAGATGCACAGCGAATACTGCACCGTGCCGGAGGAGACGGCGGCGCTCATCAACGAGACCAAGGCGAACGGCGGACGCGTGATCTGCGTCGGCACGACCGCTTGCCGCACGCTCGAAAGCTGGGCGGCGGAGGACGGCACGATGCGCTCCGGCGCGGGGTGGACGGGCATCTATATCTATCCCGGCTACCGCTTCAAGGTCATGGACGCGCTCGTGACAAATTTTCATCTGCCGCTCTCCACGCTGTTGATGCTGGTCTCGGCGTTCGCGGGACGTGAACGCGTGCTCGCGGCGTATGAGGAGGCCGTGCGGGAGAAGTACCGCTTTTTCTCGTTCGGCGACGCGATGTTTATTTCTTAATAGGAGAACGCTATGTTCGAGGTCATCAAATACGAAGGCAAGGCGCGGCGCGGCAAGTTCCGCTGCGCCCACGGCGGCGAGGTGCAAACGCCGGTGTTCATGAACGTCGGTACGCAGGCGGCGATCAAAGGCGGCCTTTCCGCGTTCGACCTCAAGGAGATCGGCACGCAAATCGAGCTGAGCAACACCTATCACCTGCATCTGCGCCCGGGAGACGACGTGGTGAGCCAACTCGGCGGGCTGCACAGGTTCATGCGATGGGACGGCCCGATCCTGACCGACAGCGGCGGGTTTCAGGTGTTCTCGCTCGCGGGTCTTCGCAAGATCAAGGAGGAGGGCGTCACGTTCGCCTCGCATCTCGACGGCCACCGCATTTTCATGGGGCCGGAGGAGAGCATGCGCATTCAGTCGAACCTCGGCAGCGACATCGCGATGGCGTTCGACGAGTGCGTGGAGAATCCCGCGCCCTACGAGTACGCGAAAGCGTCCTGCGAGCGGACGCTCCGGTGGCTGGAGCGCTGTAAAGCGGAGCACGACCGGCTGAACGCGCTGCCGGACACGGTCAACCCAGGGCAGATGCTCTTCGGCATCAATCAGGGCGCGACCTACGCGGATCTCCGTATCTGGCACATGCGGCAGATCGCGAAGATCGACTGCGAGGGCTACGCCATCGGCGGGCTTGCCGTCGGCGAACCGACGCAGGTGATGTACGATATCATCGACGCGGTGGAGCCGTTCATGCCGCAGGAGAAGCCGCGCTACCTGATGGGCGTCGGCACGCCGTCGAACATCATCGAGGGCGTGGCGCGCGGCGTCGACTTCTTCGATTGCGTCATGCCGGCGCGCAACGCGCGGCACGGGAAGCTGTTCACGTGGTCTGGCGCGATGAACATCAAAAACGAGAAGTACAAGCTCGACGAGCGGCCTATCGACGGGGAGTGCGACTGCCCCGTGTGCCGCAGCTTCTCCCGCGCGTATCTGCGGCATCTCTTTAAGGCGGATGAGATTCTGGCGCTGCGGCTCTCGGTGATGCACAACCTCTATTTTTACAACAAGCTGGCGCAGCGTATCCGCGACGCGTTGGACGCGGGCGACTTTGCCGCGTTCCGCGCGCGTTACAGCGGAAAATTGGACGAGCGCGTATGATCGCCGTTTCGCTCGCTCCTTCAGGGCAACCGCGAAACGTGGGCGATTACAAACGCGCGAACGGCGTTTGCGAAAAAGGGCTTGCGAAATTGGAAACCATTCGCTATAATATGGCTTGACTTTTTGAGAAAGGAATCTTTTACCTATGGATTACAGCAGCATATTGATGATCGTCGTGATGATTGCGATCTTCTACTTCATGCTCATCCGTCCCGAGAACAAGCGCAAGAAGCAGGCGGAGGAGATGCGCAGCAGCATCAAGAAGGGCGAGCGCATCACCACCATCGGCGGCATGGTCGGCAAGGTCGTGCAGGTGAACGACTCGACCATCGTGTTTGAGACCAGCGAGGACCGCGTCCGTATTGAGATCGCGAAGTGGGGCGTGCAGTCCACCGAGTCGATGGAGGCGGCGCAGGCGCAGCAAAAGAGCGGCGGCCTGTTCGGCGGCAAGAAGTCCGAGGACAAGCCCGCCGAGAGCAAAACCGAAACGCCGGAGCCCGCCAAGAAGGACGAGAAAGCCGACTTCGACCCCGAGATCAAGTAAGTTAAGAAAGCGCATGAAGGGACAGCCGCGAAAGCGGCTGTTCTTTTCTTGTCCGCGGCGGCATATCCTCTTGGTGTATCGGACGAAGGGGAGGGCTCTGACGTGAAACAGGCTTCAAATCAATCGCTCGGGAAAAAGACCGCGCTCGGCGCAGCCGCGGCGCTGGCGGTCTATCTTGCGCTCGCGGCGCTGCTGTCGCTGCTGGTCGTGCGCGGTACGGCCGCCGA
>JAFTGG010000182.1 GCA_017458025.1 Oscillospiraceae bacterium
GCGCAAGGATGGGGTGCGCGCAGCCCGTCTTACGGGCGGTCAGAGATGAGTGTGGGTGGAGGACCGCCCCCCGGCCGTGTTGTTATTTCGACGCAATGACGGTGGTACCCGCCTGCTGGTTGACCCAGTTGATCATCTGCGGCATCAGCAGGTTCAGCGCAAGGATCAGGACGAAGATCAATATGAAGCCGATGATGGCGTTCTTGAGCGCCCCCTTCGCCTTCTCGCGGTCCTGCGGCTCCTCCGCCTTGGCGAACTTGACGCCGAGGACGACGCAGTACTGCGCGCCCGCCGCGCCCACGATGGCGAGCAGCGGAGCCATCAGGCTGTTGAGCAGGGATACGATCGGTGCGGCTACTGAAGCAAACATGTTTTTACCTCCAAATTTTTGACTTTTTTGTTTGTGTTCGCATCTATGTAAAGGCGTTTTCGCCCTTGTACATGATATGGTTTAAGGCTTTTTGCGGTTTACGCGTTCTTGAGCGCCTTGTACAGCTCGGCATCCGTCGCCTCGACGTAGGGCTGCGTCCAAAATACGTTCACGACGCCCGCCGTGATCAAGGAGAGCAGGAACCAGCCGAGGAAGCTGAGGTCGAGCAGAAACGCGTTCATCTTCTGCCCCTTCATCATCTGCTTCGAGCGCTCCATCGCCTCCTTGCCGCTGATGCCCGGCTCGTCTGCGAGCAGATACGGCACCATGCGGTAGGAGTACGATTTGATGATGCCGGGGATAACGAACAGACAGCCCCACAGGAAGGTGAACAGGTCGCGCAGGAACATCCCCACGACCACATTGCCGTAGCCGTTTTTGAAGCCGTGCAGCAGCTCGCCCAGCTCCGCGCCTCCGTCGCTGTTGACAACGAAGAAGCGCTTGCAGCCCACCGTCAGCGGGTTGACGGCGAGCAGCTTGACAAAGAAGCCGATCGCCGCGACGCCCGACATCGTACCGACGACGATCTTGACGGCAGTGCCCCGATCCTCCTCCGGTACGCTGCTGATGATATCGCTGAGCGAAGCCGACGTATCGTCCGCGTCGTCCGCGCTGTTTTTTGCGGAGCCCGCGCTGCCGCCGATGATTGCTGTGAAGATGAGCGCGACGATCACGCACTTCCAGTAGTTCGCCTTAAAGGCGGCTTTGCCCTTCGCTTTGAGTTCTTTTCTGTTCCACATGATGGATTTTGCCTTCTTTCATAATTTGTATCAGAGCGTCGGGCCTTCCGGCGCTTTTTTCTCCGGCGCTTTCCGCTCGCGCTGCTCCTGCTTTTCGGCGGTACGCTCGCGCTCGGGTTCAACAGGCTTATCGCGTGCCCGTCCCGTCAGCTCGCTGTGGAGGTCCGTCATCAGGCCCTCCGCGTCCCGGCTTGCGATGCGCTCTTGCAGCTTCGGGTTTTCCAGCATGCGTCCGAACGCTTTCGTGCCCTCGATGATGGAAGCCCAGCCGTCGATTGCGGCAAGGTCGGGCTTCGCGGCCGCGGCCTCCGCGTCCGGCACCTGCATCCAGCAGCCTTCCGCGGCGACAAGGCGCGAAATCGTATGGGGGTCGGGCTGTTGCGCCGCCTGATCCCACAAATTCGCCATATATTCCCCGTAGGTATTGCCCGCTTCGGGATTTGGCACGATTCCTCACCTCTCAAAAGTCCCTTACATCTGTTGTTTGGGACCGCTTTCTTTCTTTTGCGGCGCGGCGCTCTCCGCCGCCGTTCAGCTTTACAGCTCCGGCCCTTTACTTTGCTCCAGCTTCTTGTCCAGATCGGCCTTGTTCAGCTCTTCAAACAGGTCGTCCTCGATGAAGTCCTCCCGCTGGAAATTCTCCTTCCGCTGAATGGGGGCGCCCATGCCTTTGCCGCCTTTTCCGGCCAACTCGGCAAAGTCCGCCTCGATCTCGGCGGCTTCGGCCTGCTTGGCCTCCCGCTCGCCCCGCTCCTGATTCATGACGTGCTTGTACTCCCCGATCCTGTTGGGATCCTCGGCCATGAACTTTTTGATCTGGCCGGGTTCGCGGGTGTTGAACCACTCCTGGAAGTCAGGATCGGCCATGATCTGGTCGGTTCTCTCCCGAACAGACCTTGAATTTAGGGGCTTGTCATGGTCGGCATAGCCCATCTGCATCGCGGCCAACAATTTGGCGGTTTCCCGCGCAGTGGGCTCGTAGCCCTCCTTTCGGGCCTGCTTGGCAGTCTCGCTCACCAGATCCTGAGCGCTCCTGTCGGGCATGTAATCCTCGGGATTGGTAACGCCCCTGTAGTTCGGGTCGCGCGCCCGGCGGGCGTCGTCCACGCCCTTGCAGTAGTCCGCGAACTCCTGCGGCTCCATCAGCGTCTGGAGGCCCTTCATAAAGCCGTCGAAGCGTTCGCGCCCGTACTGGTGGTCGCGCACCTTGTTCTTGCGGATGTCAAGGTAGTCCATGATGGACTCCTTCGCCTTCTCCTTGCTGACCTTGCCCTCCGACACGTCCTGCATTGCCTTGAGCGCCTTGTCGTACTCCTTGCTGTTGCCGACGAACCACGACTTGAGCTTGCCGCTGAACGATTTGGAGGTGGTCTGCTTCAGCTCCGCCGCGATGCTCCTCTCGCGATCCCGATTGGGCTTCTCCTTCGCCAGCTCCCTGCTCATGTTCGCCATGATCTCGTCCGGCTTGAGCAGCTCCCAACGCTCGACCTCCGCCTTGTGCGGGTCCGGATTATACTTGGCGATCATTTGGAGCATCTCTTTGGGGCTCTTGGTCTCCAGCAAATAGTTGAGGTCGCTGCTCTTCTTGAACTCCTCCGCCTTGTAGTCCGGCAGGTCCTCATTTTCGGGGATTTCGTCATCGCTCTTGCCCCAGTAATTGCCCTGATCCAACTCGTACGCTCTCGACAGAAAGCTGGCCATGCCGTTCCTCATGTTCAGGAGATAGGGCGAACGCAGATTCCGCCCGTAATTGTCGCCCCTCAGCAAGCCCATGTGATACGTCAGAGCGCTATCCAACATGATCTTCGCCATGTCCCGCGCCTCTTCTTCCAGATAATTCGCCATAATTGTTTCCTCCTTCATTGATTTATTTGGTTTCATTTGACCCTCTCGCGTCGGCTCGCCGGAGCGGAGAGACGGGTATCTTTGCAGCGTTTTTCGGATCGCTGCATCCAGCGCTTCGTTCCCGGCGAAGTACTGCAGAGCGAAAAGGCCGCCCAGCGTCTGTTCTACCGTATGTCCCATCTCCCGCCTCCTCTCTGAGCTTCTGTTTGTTGATACGACCGAGTCCGGAAAAAGTGCCAAATTTCTCCAAAAATTTTTCAGAAGTATGGTTTCAGCAAAAATCTGAGCCGGGAGAGCGCCGCCTGCTCCCGCCTGACGACGGTGCGATAGGGCATCCCCATCCGCTCCGAGACCTCCCGGAGCGTACAGCCCTCGTAAAAGCGGAGGACGATCACGTCACGCTCCTCGTCGTCCAGACGCTCCAGCGCCGCCGCCAGAGCGGACAGGCTCTCGCCGCGTAGCAGGTCGTCGTCGATCCGCTCCTCCGACGCGAGGCCGTCGTCCAGCTCCGCCGTGGGGCGCCGCGCTTTGAGGTGGTCCAGCACGGTGTTGTGCGCGATCCGGTAGACCCATGTGGAAACCGCGCCCTTGTCCGCGTCATAATCGTCCAATCCGCGCAGAACCTTTTCAAATATCGCGGAGCAGACGTCCTCCGCTTCCTCCGGCGGGCGCACCCTGCTCAGAACGTACGAGAGCACTTTGCTATGGAATTGTCGGTAAATATCCTCAAACTGCTCCATTGCCGGCCTCATTTTCGTCGTATTTGCACCGCAAAATGGGAAATTGCTGCTATTTACCGGGTCGTGCCTTTATCATCTGCCGAACAGCGACTGTCTCGCTATCTTGCCGATGCCGCCGCCCTCGTCGTTGAGCGCGCCGCTGCGCGCGAATGCCATCGCGGTGATGAACACGACGTCGAGGTTCTCCTCCCGCGTCCAGATGCGGTAGAAGCCCTGCACGGCGAGCTTCTTCATCACCTTGTGCTGCTCCTCGTCCTCCTCGTGGACGTATTGGCTGGTGGCTTCCATGACCGCGATCTCCTCACCGTCACGCGAGACGCGGAAGCGCGGCCAGACCGTGCCCTCCTGGCGCTCGGTCTCGACGC
>JAFTGG010000183.1 GCA_017458025.1 Oscillospiraceae bacterium
CTGCACATCTACGCCGGCGCGGAGCATGAGCAGCAGGCCCAGAAGCCTGAGGCTTACGAAGTGAAGTAAGGAGGAACAGAAGAATGTATCAGTCCAAGAAGCCTTATCTCTACGGCACGGGCCGTCGTAAGTCCTCCGTCGCGCGCGTTCATCTGTTCCAGGGCGGCACCGGCTCTATCACCATCAACGGCCGCGACATCGACGATTATTTCGGCCTTGAGACCCTGAAGATGGTCGTCCGTCAGCCGCTGGTCGCCACCGAGCAGGTCGGCAAGGTCGACATCGTTGCCACCGTCTCCGGCGGCGGCGTCTCCGGTCAGGCGGGCGCGCTGCGCCATGGCATCAGCCGCGCGCTGCTCCTCGCCAGCCCCGACTATCGCCCCATCCTCAAGAAGGCGGGCTTCCTCACGCGCGATCCGCGCATGAAGGAGCGCAAGAAGTACGGCCTCAAGGCCGCCCGCCGCGCGCCGCAGTTCAGCAAGCGCTGAGTTTTATATCACAAGCGTCCGCTTACGCGGGCGCTTGCTTTTTTGCGCGGATGTGATACAATCAGGCCCATGAAAGACAACGAACGGCAAGCGATCGAAGCCCTGCTCGCGCGGCACGGGTTTCGCTTTTCCAAATCCAAGGGGCAGAATTTCCTCATCGACCGCGCCGTGCCCCGCGCCATCGCGGAAGCGTCGGGTGCGGACGGGCGCTGCGGCGTGCTGGAGATCGGCCCCGGCATCGGCGCGCTTTCGCACGAGCTGTGCCGCCGCGCGGCGAAGGTCGTCGCCGTCGAGCTGGATACGGCGCTGCCGCCGATCCTGGCCGAAACCATGTCAGGCTTTGACAACTTCGAGGTCGTCTCCGCCGATGTGCTGAAGCTCGACCTGAGCGCGCTCGTGCGGGAAAAGCTCGGCGGTCTCACGCCCGTCGTCTGCGCGAACCTGCCCTACAATATCACAACGCCCGTGCTGACAAAGCTCGTCGAGGCGAAGCGCTTCGAGCGCCTGACCGTGCTCATTCAGCGCGAGGTCGCGCAGCGGCTCTGTGCAAAGCCGGGCACGGCGGCGTACGGCGCGTTTTCGGTGTTCATGCAGTACTATACCGCGCCGGAGCTGTGCTTCGAGGTCGGGCCGGAGAGCTTCATCCCGCAGCCGAAAGTGACCTCCGCGGTGCTGCGCGCCGAGCTGCGCAAAACGCCGCCGGTGAAGGTCGCGGACGAGACGTTCTTCTTCCGCGTGGTCTACGCGGCGTTCGCGCTGCGGCGCAAGACGCTCGTCAACAGCCTCATGACCGCGTTCGGCGCGCTGGGCAAGGACAGGCTGACCGATATCGTCGTGTCCTGCGGGCTCGACGCGAGCGTGCGCGGCGAGCGGCTGGGGCTGGAGGAGTTCGCGCGGCTCGCCGCCGCGCTGCGGGAAGCGGAGGGATAGCATGCTCGTGTTTCTCGTTCCGTTTTTGCTTTTGCTGGCGCTCGTGCTGTTCGGCTTTTTGCTGCTGCGCGTCACCTGCGCGCGGCAGGATATGCCCGAGGGCTGGGAGGAAAAACGCGTCGCGGAGAGCGGCAACGCCGTCTGGCAGGAAGCGTACAGGACCGGCCGCGAGTGGCTCGAACGGCATGAGACCGAGGAGATCGAGGTGCAGAGCGATGACGGCTACCTGCTCCACGGGCTGCTGGTGCCGCACGTCGACCCGCGGGCGACGGTGATCCTGTTTTCCGGCTGGCGTTCGTCATGGGAGATGGACTTCACCTGCATTCTGCCGTTTCTGCACGCGCAGCGCCTGCAGTGCCTGCTCGTCGACGAGCGCGCGCAGGGCGACTCCGAGGGGCGCTACATCACCTTCGGCGTCCGCGAGCGGCTGGACGTGCCGGTGTGGGTGGAGTACCTCGCGAACCGCTTCGGCGAAAAGCACCCGATTTTTCTGCAGGGCCTTTCGATGGGCGCGACGGTGGTGCTGATGGCGTCGTCGACGCGCTTTGGCGCCAACGTGCGCGGGATCATCGCGGATTGCGGCTTTACCTCGCCGCATGAGATCATCTCCAGCGTCTGGCGCAACAAAACGCCGTTCCCGTCGCACTTCTCGATGTGGTGGCTGGACCGGTTCACGCGTTTGTTCGCGGACTTTGGCCTCAAGGAGTACAGCACGACGGAAGCGCTGGCGAAAACGGAGTATCCCGTGTTATTCCTCCACGGCACGGCGGACCGGTTCGTGCCGAGCTACATGACGAAGCAGTCATACGAGGCCTGCAGGAGCGAAAAAGAGCTGATTCTTGTGGACGGCGCGACGCACGGCATGAGCTATCTCATCGACCGCCCGCGCGTCGAGGCGGCGTACAAGGAATTTGTCGATCAACACATCCGCTGAGCTCCCGCCTTTCGGCGGGAGCTCAGACTGTAGACAAAAGCCTCGCAGAGTTTCGCGCCCGCAGGCGCGAAAGAGCTTTGATCGTTTTTTCTGACGACATGTGCGTCAGAAAAAACACTTTGCGCGGAGCGAACGTGCGATTTGCCCGTATCACACGGACAAATCGTGCGCTGAGCGGAGTGAAGACTTTTCGTC
>JAFTGG010000184.1 GCA_017458025.1 Oscillospiraceae bacterium
CGGAATATCGGAAGGTCATCGCCGAGAAGGAAGCCCTCGCCGCGAAACAGGACGCGGAGGCGGCGGCGTGCAGGGCGGAGGCGGAGAAGCGCCTTTCCGGCCAGAGCGAGCTGCTGCGCGACTCAAGCGCGCTCGGCGACGAGATCACGGAGAAAAAGAGCGCGCTCGCCGGCTTCCGCGCCGAGCGCGAGGCGACCGAGCAGATGCTGCGCGATCTGGAGGACAGGCGCGAGCAGATGCGCGGCGACGAGGCGGGCCGCCACTCGTTTATCGAGCAGTATCGCGCCGCCATCGAAAAGGCGGAGAGCGAGATCGCCGCGCACGGCGAGCAGGTCGCCGCGCTGCGCGCGCGGGCGCAGGCGTACAAGGAGGAGCTTGCCGCGCTGAACGAGGCGAAGCTGGCTATCGAGGCGGAGCGCAGCCAGAGCGACAAGCGAATGAAGGATCTCAACGACCACGTCGTGAACGCCAGCAACGCGGTCGCGAGCTTCGAGCATAAGATCGCGATGGGCAACAGCGAGCAGGAGCAGATCCTCAACAAGCTCTGGGAGAACTACGAGCTTTCGCACAGCGCCGCTACGGAGCAGCGCATAGAGCTGGAGAGCGCCGCAAAGGCGAACAAGCGCATCGGCGAATTGAAGCGCGGCATCTCCGCGCTCGGCAACGTCAACGTCGGCGCGATCGACGATTTTGAGCGCGTCAACGGGCGCTACACCTACCTCACGAGCCAGCGCGACGACGTCGAGCGCGCGAAGGAGGAGCTGCTCGGCGTCATCGAGAACATCACGAGCGAGATGACGGGCATCTTCCGCGAGCAGTTCGGCCTGATCCGCGAGAGCTTTGAGGAGACGTTTTTGGAGCTTTTCGGCGGCGGACACGCGACGCTGGAGCTGGAGGACGAGAGCGATATCCTCAACTGCGGCATCGAGATCAAGGTGCAGCCGCCGGGCAAGGCGCTCAAGACCATCACGCTGCTCTCCGGCGGCGAAAAGGCGTTCGTCGCCATCGCGCTGTACTTCGCGATCCTGAAGGTCCACCCGACGCCGTTCTGCGTCATGGACGAGATTGAGGCGGCGCTGGACGAGCCGAACGTCATTCGCGTGGCGAACTATATGCGCCGCATCACGGGCAAGACGCAGTTCATCGTCATCACGCACCGCCGCGGCACGATGGAGGCCGCGGACGTGCTCTACGGCGTGACGATGCAGGAGCGCGGCGTCAGCAAGGTGCTGACGATCAACATGAACGACATGGCGAAGGAGCTTGGCATTAAAGAATAGCGTGATGAATCGCGCGACTCTTTCGCCGGTCATACGCCGTTTTGCTCGCCGCTTGCGCGGCAGGCGCGGGATATGGCGAAAAATCCTCAAAAAGGATTTTTAAGGAGCTGTTATGGGAATTTTTTCAAAGATCAAGCAGGCATGGTTCGACACGATCATCTGGGAGATGATCGACGACGAATTTTACGATACCCTCGAGGAGAGCCTGATCCTCGCGGACCTCGGCGCGACGGCCGCCGCCGACGCGGTGAAGAAGCTGCGCGACGTGGTCTATGACCGGTCGATCCAGAACGGCGAGCAGGTCAAGCAGGCCCTGAGGGATATTCTGGAGGAGAAGCTGAACGTCGGCGACACGGCGCTCGATCTCTCGACCAAGCCCTCGGTGGCGCTGATCATCGGCGTCAACGGCGTAGGCAAGACCACGTCCATCGGCAAGCTGGGCTACCGACTGCGCAAAAAGGAGAAAAAGCGCGTGCTGTTCTGCGCGGCGGACACGTTCCGCGCGGCGGCGGCGGACCAGCTTGAGATCTGGGCGGAGCGCGCGGGCGTGGAGATCGTGCGCTCGAAAGAAGGCGCGGACCCCGGCGCGGTGCTGTTCGATTCGCTTGCCGCGGCGAAGGCGCGCGGCGTGGACGCGGTGCTCGTCGACACGGCGGGACGCCTGCACAACAAGGCGAACCTGATGGCGGAGCTCGCGAAGCTGCGCAAAATCATCGACCGCGAGACGCCGGACGCCGCCAAAGAGACGCTGCTCGTCCTCGACGCGACGACGGGGCAGAACGGTTTACAGCAGGCGAAGGTGTTCAAAGAAGTCGCGGGACTCACGGGCATCATCCTCACGAAGCTCGACGGCACGGCGAAGGGCGGCATTTGCGTGGCCATCGCGCAGGAGCTGGGTGTGCCGGTGAAGTACGTCGGCCTCGGCGAGGGCATCGACGACCTTGCGCCGTTCGACGCGAAGGAATATTTGAAGAACTTCATCTAGGGCGGCGTGAGACGCGGGGCCGAACAGTATGAGGCGGTCGAGGCAGCGGCAGTTCGACGTTGGCGAGCGCCGGAAAGACACGGCATCAGCAAACGGAGCAGCGAAAGGAAGTCCGAAAACCTATGGTTTCTGGCGGCCTTTTGGTTCCTTTTTCGGCGGCGGAATAGGAACTCCGCCCGCGGGCGGAATAGGAGAAAAAGAAAATGAAATTTGTTTTAGCCACTCAAAATCCCAAAAAGAGAGAGGAAATGGCGGCGATCCTGTCCGAGCTCGGCGTGGAAATCGTCACAGAGGACGAGCTCGGCGTCAAGGTCGAGGTCGAGGAGACCGGCGAGACGTTCGGGCAGAACGCCGCGCTCAAGGCGAAAGCCGTTATGGAGGCGACGGGCCTGCCCGCCATCGGGGACGACTCCGGCCTCTGCGTCGACGCCCTGAACGGCGCGCCGGGTATCTACTCCGCGCGCTACGGCGGCGAGGGCTTGGGCGACAAGGGCCGCTGCGAGCTGCTGCTCGACGCCCTGCACGGCAAGACCGACCGGCGCGCGCACTTTGAGACGGTCATCTGCTGCGTGTTTCCGGACGGCGAATGGATCGCCGCCCGCGGCAGATGCGACGGCACGATCGCGTTTACGCCGATGGGGGAGAACGGCTTCGGCTATGATCCGCTGTTTTTTATCACCGACCTGCGCAAGACCTTCGCGCAGCTTACGCCGGAGGAAAAGGCGGCGATCTCGCACCGCGGCAACGCGCTGCGCGCGTTCAAGCCGAAGCTGGCGAAATATTTGGCAGAACACCCGGAGGTACAGTGACCAATGGAATTGACAGGCAAACAACGCGCGCAGTTGCGCGCGATGGCGAACGGCCTTGAGCCGGTGGTGCATATCGGCAAGGACGGCATCGGCGAGAATCTTGTCAGGCAGGCGGACGACGCGCTGGAAGCGCGCGAGCTCATCAAGTGCCGCGTGCTCGAAAACTGCGAGCTGACCGCCCGCGAGGCCTGCGACGAGCTGTCGAAGCGCACGCGCAGCGAGCAGGTGCAGGTCATCGGCACGAAGTTCGTGCTCTACCGTGAGAGCCACCGCAAGGACAAAAAGGACAAGATCGTGCTTGTCAAGGCGAAGAAAAAGGCATGAAACTGGGAATTTACGGCGGCA
>JAFTGG010000185.1 GCA_017458025.1 Oscillospiraceae bacterium
CCGCCGTAGCTGGTAAACTGCGTGGGGACGGCGGCCACAAAGCGCCAGCCGTCCTTCGCGCGCTTGTCGATGATGTCCCGATGCGCCGCGTCGGAATTGTCGAAAAAGAATCCGCCGCCGGTGCGCAAATTCACATATTCGTATTCGTACATCGTATCCTCCCCTTTCCACGTTTGTCCCAATCATAGCGGAAAGAGCGGCGTTTTTCCACCAACCTGAAGTTGCGCGGGGCGTTTTTCGCGCAACTTCAGGTTTACATGGCGCCGTTTCAGCACATTTTCGCGCCGGCGGGAATCTTGTCGTCCAGCATGACCAGGTTCAGCTTCTCCTCGCCGCCCTCATAGTGAATGGCGGAGATCAGCATGCCGTTGCTCTCAAGGCCCATCATCTTGCGCGGGGGAAGGTTGACGATCGCGAGCAGCGTCTTGCCGACGAGCTGCTCCGGCTCGTAGAACTTGTGGATGCCCGACAAAATCTGGCGGTCCGTGCCGGAGCCGTCGTCCAGCGTGAAGCGCAGGAGCTTTTCGCTCTTTTTCACCGCGTCGCAGGCCTTGACCTTCACCGCGCGGAAGTCGCTCTTGCAGAACGTGTCGAAATCGACGCGCTCCTCCGCGTAGGGCTCCAGCTCGATGGGGCTTGCGCCTTTTTTCGCCGCCTCCCGCAGCGCCTCCAGCTCCGCGAGCTCCTTTTCCGCGTCGATGCGCGGGAAGATCGCCTCGCCCTTGCGGACGGTCACGCCGTCGGGCAGGACGCCCCACTGCGCGGCGCTGTCCCACGTCCGCGCGCTTTCCTCCGCGCCGATCTGCGCGAAGATCTTTTCGCAGGATTCGGGAATGAACGGCGTCAGCAGCACCGCGCAGATGCGCACGGTTTCGAGCAGGTTGTACAGCACCGCCGCGAGGCGGTCGCGCTGACTCTCGTCCTTGGCGAGCACCCACGGCGCGGTCTCGTCGATATACTTGTTCGCGCGCTGAATGGTTTTAAACACCTCGTCGAGGCCGAGATGCAGCTGGAACTTCTCCATCTGCGCCTCGTAACGGCCGCGGAGCGACTTGGCCGCGGCCAGCAGCTCGCCGTCCACGCTCTCCGCCGCGCCGGTCTTGGGCAGCGTGCCGCCGAAATACTTCTCGATCATCGCCGTGGTGCGGCTCACGAGGTTGCCGAGGTCGTTCGCGAGGTCGACGTTGATGGTGTTGATGAGCAGCTCGTTGGAGAACGCGCCGTCCGAGCCGAACGGGAACGTGCGCAGCAGGAAGAAGCGCAGCGCGTCCACGCCGAAGCGCTCGGCGAGGATATACGGGTCGACGACGTTGCCCTTGGATTTGCTCATCTTGCCGCCGTCCATGACGAGCCAGCCGTGGCCGTAGACCTTGGTGGGCAGCGGCTCGCCGAGGCTCATGAGAAACGCGGGCCAATAGATCGAGTGGAAGCGCACGATCTCCTTGCCGACGATGTTGACGCCGGGCCAATACCGCTTATAGTCGCCGTATTGGTCGTTCTCGTAGCCCAGCGCGGTGATATAGTTGAACAGCGCGTCGAGCCAGACGTAGACGACGTGCTTGTCGTCGAAATCGACGGGGATACCCCACGAGAAGCTCGTGCGGCTGACGCAGAGGTCCTCGAGGCCGGGCTTGATGAAGTTGTTGACCATCTCGTTGACGCGGGAGCGCGGTTCGAGGAAGTCGGTGTTCTCCAGCAGGTCGCGTACGCGGTCGGCGTACTTTGACGCGCGGAAGAAGTACGCCTCCTCCGATGCGTCCTCGACGGGGCGGCCGCAGTCGGGGCACTTGCCGTCCTTCAATTGGCTCTCCGTCCAGAACGACTCGCAGGGCTTGCAGTACTTGCCGCGGTACTCGCCCTTGTAGATGTCGCCGTTTTCGTACATGCGGCGGAAGACGCGCTGGATCGCCTTGACGTGGTACTCGTCGGTGGTGCGGATAAAGCGGTCGTTGGAGATGTTCATCAGCTTCCACAGGTCCTTGACGCCGCGCGGGCCCTCGACGATGCCGTCGACGAACGCCTTGGGCGTCACGCCCGCCTCCTTCGCCTTGTCCTCGATCTTCTGCCCGTGCTCGTCGGTGCCGGTGAGGAACAGCACGTCGTAGCCGCACAGGCGCTTGTAGCGCGCAATGGCGTCGGTGGCGACGGTGCAGTAGGTGTGCCCGATGTGGAGCTTGTCCGAGGGATAGTAGATCGGCGTGGTGATATAAAAAGTTTTCTTCTCGCTCATGGGGTTATCCTCTCTCTCTCGCCGCCCCGAATGGAAGGGCGGCAAAACTGACATATAGTTTATCACAAACCGCGCGTTTGTATCAATAGCCTTTTTTGCGGTCGACCGCGTGCACGAGCGGCCTGCCCGCGGCGTAGTTCCCGAGGTCTTCTAGGAACATGTCAATGGTCTTCTGCTGCGTGTAGGGCAGCGTCATGTTGCCCGCGACATGCGGCGTGAGCAGAAGGTTTTTCGCGCCGCGCAGCGGGTGGTCGGCGGGCAGCGGCTCCGGCACGACGACGTCGAGCGCCGCGCCGCCCAGATGCCCGCTGTTCAGCGCGTCGATCAGCGCGTCCTGATCGACCGCCG
>JAFTGG010000186.1 GCA_017458025.1 Oscillospiraceae bacterium
ACGAAAACAGCCGCCGGAAAGGGCCAATGATAGGAGCGATCCACAAGCGGAAATCAAGTACAAAAAAATGAGAGGGGTATTGTTATGACTTATGTATTGATCGCAGTTGCCTTGCTCGCGGTTTTGGTGGGAGTCGTTATCACCATCAAGCGCAACAACGCCATCCGACAGGGGGGCATTGAGACGGATGCGGTAGTATCCCGAATTAAAGAAAACGAGACGCGGAACGACGACGGCAGCCGGCAGATGCACTACACCTACTATGTCCAGTATCAGACAGAGGACGGACAGACGGTGGAGGCAAAGCTCGGCAAAGCACCTCTGCGCATCGCTGTGGGCGACCGGCTGCGTATCAAGTATCTGCCTGAAAAGCCTAAATATGTGATCCCGGTATAGTGGGAGAGCGCGATTTTTCGCCCTGTGTCTGTGACCCTTGGCGTAGGATCAGTCCAAAAGTTTATATAGGAGGAAAACAAAGAATGAAGTACGAGATCAAAGGCGAGCCCATGCCTGTGGTGATCTGCCAGCTCCAGAGCGGCGAAACGCTGAACTGCGAGGCCGGTTCCATGAGCTGGATGACCCCCAACATGCAGATGGAGACCAGCGGCGGCGGGGCAGGGAAGATGTTCGGCCGTATGTTCTCAGGCGAGAGCATGTTCCAGAACAAGTACACAGCCCAAGGGGGAGACGGCACGATCGCTTTCGCCTCCAGCTTCCCCGGCTCCATCCGGGCGGTCGAGATCGACCCAAGCCATCCCGTTGTGATCCAGAAGAGGGGCTATCTGGCCTCTGAGACCGGGGTGGAGTTGTCGGTGTTCTTTCAGAAGAAGGGCATGGCCGGACTTTTCGGCGGCGAGGGCTTCATCATGCAAAAGCTCTCGGGCCACGGCGTAGCCTTCCTGGAATTTGACGGCAGCACGGTGGAGTACGACCTGTCGGCCGGGCAACGGCTCATCGTGAACACCGGCAATGTTGCCATGATCGACGCCACCTGCTCCATCGACGTGCAGCAGGTGAAGGGGGTCAAGAACGTCCTCTTTGGCGGCGAGGGCCTCTTTAATACGGTCATTACCGGCCCGGGCAGGGTGATCCTGCAGACCATGCCCCTCAGCGGCTTTGTGTCCAACATCGCCCGCATGCTGCCCACCAAGAACGGGAATTGATCCGAAAGGATTTGTTCCAATATAGAGATATTTAAATATAGGAGGAAAGAAAAAATGAGTCTCGAAAAAAGTCAGAAAATCGTAAAGGTACTTGGTATTCTCAGCATTATCGGAGCCGTTGCGAGCTTCATCGTCGCCCTCGGCATGTTCGGCCTCGGCGGGTCCGGAGCTGCCAATATGGCTGCCAACGACGATAATGCCGCCACGGGCGTTGCCGTCATGATTGTCCTTGGCGTCGTTATGCTGGTGGAGGGCGTTGTCTCTCTGGTGCAGGGTGTTTTCTCCCTGCAGGCCGCCAAGGACGCCACGAAGGCTCAGCCCCTGTGGATCATCTCCATCATCGGCGTGGTGCTGGCCGTGCTCAGTGTAATCGCCAGCTTCACAAACAACGGCGGGCAGGACGTCCTCACCAAGATCTTCTCTCTTATCATCAGCTGCTTCACCTTCTATCTGGCCAACAACATCAAGAAGCTCGGCAGTAAATGAGCACGGCTTGATTGCGACGCGGGAAGCGCCTGTGCCTCGGCCGGTTGTTTCATGAGCGGAGAAGAGCCAGCGGCAGGCGGAAGAGCATCCTACCGCTGGCTTTTTATCAAATTGCGCTGCATGGCGTGCTGATCTGTAAAAAGGAGGTGGTAGCAGCATGAAAGTAATGTGTGTCCATTGGGATCGGTTCTATTTGAGCCACTTAAAGGGCGATTTGCCTAAGATCATCCCGGAGGCAGATGTCCAATACTGTGACCCTCGCGATGCCGCTCAACTTGCCGAAAGCTGGGGCTGCGATATTTTGCTGACAGAGATCGATATGGATAGGCCACGGCGTGACGAGGGACTCATATTGGCCGAACAAATCAAGACGCTGCATCCCCGAGTTAACATCATTTTTATTACGGTCTGTTTGCCGTATGAGTATGCCGAGCGCGTGCTCGGTCTTCATGCAAGCGGGTATTTGTGTTATCCATATAACTTTGATGAGTTATCGGAGGAATTTCGCAATCTTCGTTATCCAGTGGCGTGAAGATCGGGGGCAATGCGGTGAGAGTGATTTGTGTGGACAACAGCAGATTGACGTTGTGGCAATTAAAGCATAGTGTCCGAAAAATCGTGCCGCACGCAAGAATAGACATCTGCCAATCTCCGGAAAAGGCGCTTCAGCTTGCAGAAAAGAAGGGCTGCGACGTTCTGCTGACGGAATTTATCATTCATGATAGATATGCAGACGGATACGATCTCGCGAAAAAAGTACAGGAGATCAATCCCCGATTAAACATTGTGTTCCTCACAGAGCGTCCCGGAGAAAGTGTGTTTCGCTGGTTTTTTGATATACGTGCGAGCGGATATATCAAAAAGCCCTGCGAACAGCAGGCGCTGCTGAATGAATTTCAAGATCTCCGGTATCCGATGGAGTGAATACCGGAGGAGAGAAGCACAGAAATGAAAAGTTTATTTGAGACGGCAAAAGCCGCCCACGGAAGGGCCTGATGGAGAACGCGGGGAGGCGCGGAAGGATGAAGCAGCGGAGGAAGTATTGACCGGATAAAATGCACCGCATATGTAACAGCAAAAGGAAAAACAGAATGAAAAAGAAACTTGCCTTGCTCTTGTCCGCGCTCATGGTTTTGGGCGCATTGGCGGGCTGCGGCGCGAAAAACGGGCCGACAGCGGGACAGCCGGAAAAGACGGCGAATACGACCTCGGCAGGATATTCCACCGACGGCAGCGTCATTTTTGATAAAGACGGCGTGACCGTCACCACCGCGGGCCTCGATGCCGACCCGACTTCGACGGACGGAGAACCCATCATCTGGGTGGACGTCAGGAACGCGGGCGCGCAGGACGTCTATCTCGGCGTGACCGACGGTTCCGTCAACGGCGTGGTGACCGAAGTGCTCCTCGTCAGCTTTGAGGAAGAGAACGGGGAGTATATCGGCGCGTCCTATTTGGGCGGGCAGACCATCCCGGCCGGCGACAGCGCCAGATACGCGCTGGGCTACTATGGGACGAACGTGCCCGGAATCGACCTCTCTCAGCTGGGCGAGCTGGAGTTCTGCTTCACCACGTCGGAGGACGAGTACACATGGTATGACTACAAGTCCGAGCCGGTGGTCATCACCGTCGACGCGAGTATTCCCGCGCCGGATATCACCGCCCTCGGTACGGTCGCCGTCGACGACGACAGGATGACGCTGGTGGTCGGCGACCAGGACTATGACGACTGGTTCGGCCCTATGGTCTACGTCTATATGCTGAACAAGAGCGACAAATTCATCGGCGTCTCCGCGGACAGCGCCGAGTTGGACGGTGTGGCCTGCGACTACCTGCTCGGCGGCCTTGCGGCCGCGCCCGGCAAGGCAGCGGCGGCGTTCCTGAGCTTTGACGGCGAGGCGAGGGAGCTCAAGGGCTTTGAGAACATGACCCTCAACCTGACGCGCTATGAGGGGGCAAACAGCGAAGAGGTCGACCTGAACAACGGCGCAGTTCTGGACCCCATCACCATGCAGTATCCCCCGCAGATCTGGGGCGCGTATGAGAACGGGGGACTGAGCTTTGAGGTCCAGCCCAAGTACAACGACCACATCACCGTGGAAACGCCGGCAAACGACCCGGACGGCATCCTGTTTGCCGTCTCCGAGACGGCGTCTATGGAGGCTGGCGGCTACGAGGGCGCGGGTTGGCTGTTCAGCATCGGCAGCGTCAGCGAGAAAAAGCTCCACGAGATGCTTGGCAATGATATGTCCGGCGCGGAAGTGTTCGCGAAGGGCGGGGATGAGAGCTATTACATCTATTATCATCCCACGGATGTGCGCTATGAACGCGCCACCGTCGAGGAAATGACGCGCGATCAGGCACAGTGGACGACGCTCTGCGAGTGGGCGGAGAACGTGCCGATGAATTTGGCTGAGAAAAACGGTCTGGAAAGCAAGTCTTTCAGCAACACCGACGTGGATATCTACCTTGCCCGCGCGGCGTGGTTGGACGGTGTGAACGCGACCCTCAGCACCACGGAATACGGTCCGGTTGAGGTGAAGGGCGTGGACGGTACGCCCTACGCTGAATACGTCATGCACGGCTTCTTCGACAGGATCGACGACGCCGAGGCGCCGGACGGCGAATACGTTGTGCTGAACTTCCCGGACGACGACGTCCGCCTTGACTTCTTCTTCGCGCCGGACAATTACGTTCGCGTAACGTCGGGCGGCAGCGAGACGCTTTATCAGGCCGTGTGGTGGGACGACGACATCAGCAACGCGGGGGCGATGCAGGGTTGGTACTACGCCGTTGCAGAGGCGGCGGGCGTCAAGCCGCGCGACGACAGTCTGCTCGACTACTGCGGCCTCTGGTATGAAAAGATCGCCGGCCGCGGTCAGATCCAATGCGCCGCCAGCGTCGCGCCCGGCAAGGTGCGGATCGCGGCGAGCTGGCCCGACAGCGCCGCGCTGATGAACGAATGGGAAATGGTCGCCACGTTGGAGGACGATAAGCTCGTCTATGAAAACGGCTATTGGGCGCTCAAGGAATACGACGAGAGCGGCGAGGGCTGGATACAGGACGAGAGCTACGAGGAAAGCGGCTATTTCTACCTGAACGGCTCAGGCGAGCTCTGCTGGCACGACGACCGCGCAGAGCGCGACGGGGACAGTGAGTTTATCTCCGCGGGCTGACGTGGGATATAAAAGATTTGGAGGGAAACCGTTATGTTTTCTGTCAGAGGACCGAAGCTCAAGTATTTTGCCCTTGTCATGGCCGCAATCGCCATTGTGGCCGGCGTGTATATGACATTTTTCCAGTCTGCGGGCTACGTCAAGACGCAGGCGACCATCGTGTCTATCGTGGAGGTGCCGTCGGACTTGCCGGACGAAACCTCGGATCATATCGTCACGGTGGATTACGTCGCGGACGGCTCGCGCTACACGACGGAGCTGGATACGTACAGCGGAACGTGGAAGGAAGGCAAGACCATCACCGTATACTATGACCCGAGCAACCCGTCCGTCGTCCACGGCGGCAAGGGCTTCGGCGTCTATCTGATGGTGCTGGGCGTCGCTATCGTTGCGGTGGTGCTCATCGCCGGCAAGAAGAGCAAACAGGGGCAGATTGAGCTGGAGGAGATCAGAGCGAAGAACGGCGGGTTCACCTACGCGCCCTCAGTCAAGGGGCTGGATCGCGAGGTCTACTTCCTGACTGACACGGGCACGCCGAAATACGGCCACCGCATCGAAAGCAAGAGCCGCAAGGTGCTCTATGAGGCGAAAATGACCAAGTATTCCGTAGTGGCGGCGCATCACTTCGATTTCATCGACCATGAGCATGGCACGGTGACGCCGCATCTGGTGAGCGGAACGGAGGAAACGGATTGGGGCAATTCCATCCTGTTCGACAACCACTACACCTTTGAGCTGGACGGCGAGGATGTCTGGAAGCACCTGCGGCGCAACGGCGTCAGCGTCGAGACCGAGCGGCAGGAGGGCACGGTCTGGCCGCGCTTCCGCGTCTCGCGTGACGGTGAGGAGATCGCGGTCATGGAAGCCACCAGCCAACACGTCCACGAGGAGGACGAGGAGCAGCACAAGGTGATGAAGAAGCTTGCCGTGCAGGGCTTCTACCGCATTTGGACGCGGGAGGCGAACCTCGACGTGGTGTTTATCACGGCGATGGCGTTCGCGCGCAGCGGCGCGCTCAACGACGAGGGCGGCGCATACGGAAAGATGATGAGGCAGTCGCTGAAACGCGCGTTCAAGAAATAAAAGACCTCAAAAAATAGACAGAAAAGATGGGGGGTGAGGGATATGGACGTCATCTGCGTGGACAGTGATAAGAAAAGCCTGCAAAACACGCTCTCGATTTGCAGAGATCATCCGGCTGTTACGGACGCGGAAGGCTTTACCGACGCAAACAGCTCCATCGAGCGGCTGAAAAGGAAGCACGCGGATATCGCGCTTCTCAGCGCCGAAATGGCGAATGGGAGCGGTATTGATCTGGCGGTGGAGCTCAAAAACAAATATCCCTCGCTTACCATCGTCTTTTTATCAAAGAATAAAGGCCGCGCGTTTGAAGCGTATGCGGCCCGTCCTCAGAATTATCTGCTCAAGCCGCTTGACAGGAAAAGTCTGGACAGGGAGATCAATTACTATTTGCTTTCCCGTTCCGACCGCGAGATACAGCACATTGAAGCGCGGACCTTCGGGGTCTTTACGCTGATGGTGGACGGCAGCGCGGTCCGTTTCAAGCGCGGGAAGGCAAAGGAGCTGCTTGCCCTGCTCGTGGACAGGCGCGGCAACGCGATCTCAAGGAGAGAGGCTTTCATGGAGATGTGGGAGGACAGGGAATATGACGCAAAGGGACAGAACTATTTCAATGTAATTTTCGACAGTATGCGTAAGACGCTGAAGGAAAACGGGATCAGCGAGATGATAGAGATCAAATACGGGATGATGCGGGTGCGCCCCGAGACGTTCGACTGCGACCTGTATCGCTACCTGAAGGGCGACAGCGAGGCCATGGCGTCGTTCCGCGGCGAGTATTTGTACGGTTACTCCTGGGCCGAGTGGAACTGGGGCTATTGAGGAAAGGCTGAACAGATCGCCGTGCGCGTTGATTTGTTCAGCGTTTCCTTAAAACCGCGGGCAAAAAGCTGCGGGATGTGGCAATTAACACAAAAGGCGGCATAAAGAAAGACGCTTGCTTTGTGCAAAATGTGGAAATAGCTTGCTTGTAATAAGTTTGATACGGATTTGGATACAGAGTTTGATATATGCCGCGTGTTATGATG
>JAFTGG010000187.1 GCA_017458025.1 Oscillospiraceae bacterium
CGCGGCGCCGATGCAGGCCGCCACGGACGAGCTGCGCGCCGCCGGAGACAAGGACCCCGACGAGTATCTCTGCTTCAACGTCACGCAGGCGCTGGTCGAGGACAAGGCGGACAAATACATCAAGATGTTCGGCCTGTGCAGCTGCGCCCGCTGCCGCATCGACGTCATCGCGCTGGCGCTCTCGAACCTACCGGCAAAGTACGTCGTTGCGAAGCCTCATGAGCTGATTCCGCGCCTTTCGATGTACGAGCAGAAGTACAACGCGGCGGTCGTCACGCAGGTGATGAGCGCCTGCCGCAAGGTGCTCGACCGCCCGCATCATGTGCGCGAGCAGTAAGCGCGAGGCCAATGAGACAGCAAGACCGCGATCCGACGGATCGCGGTCGTTTTTTGCGATTTTGCCGGTCACAGCGGCTGCTTCTTGTCCTCCGGCACACTGCCGAGCAGACCGAGCAGGCTGTCCGGACGGTCCGGCTCCTTCGCCGCGGCGTCGCGGTTGGCGTCCACCGCCTGCAGCAGCTCGCTGCGAAGGACGGGGATACTCTTCGGCGCGTCAATGGCGAGGCGCACGCCGCCCTCGTAAACGTCCATGACCGTGATCTTGACGTCGTCACCGATCAAGAGCGTTTCTCCGGCTCTCCGCCGCAGGATCAGCATGTCTTGTCCTCCTGTTTGTCGAACTCGGAAAGCTTATGCCGCATCTCCCACGCGGCGCTCTCCAGAATCGCCTGCAGGCCGCAGCGCGTGTCGGGGTTGATCGCGACAGGGCACTTCATGTTGACCGTGCTCTCGCCAACCGGCTCCCGGACCGTGCACATCACATAGTAGTACAGGTCCTCGCTCTTTTCCACGCCCAGCGTCTTGAGCTCCTCGCCGCCCAGCACCGGCGCGTAGTCCGGAGCGAGGGAGAACGGGTGCATCAGCGTGAACGCAAGCTCCGGCGTCCTAACGCTCTGCAAGCTGAACAGCGTCCCTTCGTTTGAGAACGGGATCAGCAGAAATTCCTGTTCGTCCTCAAAGCCGAACAGTCCCTTCGCAAAGGTCAGGAGTTCCTCCTTCGTATACTCGATCTCGCCAAAATATCTTGTCTGCGTCTTCAAAAGAATACCCTCCCGACTGCTTTATATTGTCTTGTTACGCCTTCACGTCCACGGGCTCGTAATTCGGGTCCGCGCTGCGGGGAACGTAGATCGGGCCGCCCATGTACTTGATGACGACGCTGGGCCGCTGCTCCACAATGAGCTCGATGTCGCCCGGCGTGAACTCAAATTCGCCCCTGTCGATCTTCCAATCGAAGCTCATCTTGTCCATCTCATAGCGGATCTCCATCTGGCCGTCCTTCCACTCGAAGTCGAGGCCGGTCTCGGGACGGAGCATCTCCGTGCTCGACATCGCGCTCTGCTCCGAGGGCTGCGCAGTCTGGCGCGCCATCTCCTGACCGAAGCGCGCGTTGAGCATGATCTGCCCCTGATCGGAGTAGGCGGAGGTCGCCTCATACGAGGCCTCCGTCATCGGCGCAGGCTGAATACTCTGCGCCGGCGCATTCGGCAGCGCGACGCCGCCGCGCGGCTCGAACGTATCGAGGTTCAGCTTGATCGGGCGGCTCTTGATGTCGAGACCCTTGTCGGAGCGGCTGATCTCCATCTCAGCCGTGCCGCGGGTGTACTCCAAAGACGCGTTCGTCGTCTTCATTCGGATCTCGATGGGGACGCTCTTGATCTCAATCAACGGATACATATCAAAGCACTTCCTTTCGTGGCTTTATGATACTTAACTCATGTAGTCGATCAGCGACTGCGAGAGGATATTCGTGCCGATGCGGAGCGCCGCGTTGTAGCAGTACTGCGCCCACGTCATGTTCGTGATGGCCTCGGCCATATCCAGGTCCTCGGTGTCGACGATCTGCTTATCCAGCTCGTTTTTGTTGGTCTCTAACTGTTTGAGGTTCGTTTTCAGATACTTCGCGTCGGCGTCGAGCTGGGAATGCCGATCCTGCGCGTAGCGGATCGTGTCCTGCAGCTTGTCGAGCAGCTCGTTCGCGCGATCGGCGTCGCCGGCCTGCGTAAAGTGCCCGCCCTCGTCGGTGCGCGAATAGATATCGCCGAGCTCCTTGATGACCATCACGAGGTTCTGATCCTCGCCATAGCCGAGGAACTTCAAGCCGGAAACCGCGGAATTGAACGCGCTGCCGGTCACAAGCTCGCCCTCGCGCTCCTTCATGCCGAGGCCGATGTCCACATAAGTCGCCTCGTTCGCCATGTCGCTGAGCTTGAGCGCATCCTCGAACGAAGCGCCCGGGTGCGCCGCCGAGTATTCGCTTTTGGCCTTTTGATATGCCTCCGACTCCGTGTTGACCGTTTTGTCGTCGTTCAGCGGGAAATCGGAGGATTGATAGCTCGTCGCCGGAGTCGTCACGTCGACGCCGCGGTAGAGCAGCTTGCTGTGATCCGCGTTCCACTCAAACGGGAGATTCGCGCCGTCCGCGCCGGCGAAAACAAACTCGTCGCCGTATTTGGTGTTCATCATCGAAACGATGTTGTCCGCCGTCTGGAGCAGCTGCTTGCCCAGCGCGGCGCGGGACGTGCCCGAAGCGTCGCTGGACGCTTTGACCGTCGACAGGATCGCGTCAAGGCCGAGGGCATATTCGCCGTTGCCGGCGTCGCCGTCGACGATCGCGCCCATCGCCGTGTAGGCGCTCTCGTACTTGCTGATAACGTAGTTGTTGTTGTCGATCTGGTCGCCGGTGCGCCAATACGAGCGGCGAAGGCGCCACGCCTTGCTCGCGGCGGCGGGGTCCTCGGCGTAAGTGTTGAACTTGCGCTGCGTTTCCAGGCCGGCCATCGCGTCGGCCAGATTCTTGTTGTTCTTATACAGGTTCGTCCGATAGTTGCGGTAGAGCCCGTTGGTCGTGATGCGGAAACTCGACATCCCTGTCTCCTCCTCTCGCTTACCGTGCTCAGACGGCCGTGCCGTTGATGAGCTTATCCAGCATGCCGTCGTAGGTCGTCATCAGGCGGCACGCGGCGGAATACGCCTTCTGGAACATCATCATGTTCATCGCCTCGTCGTTGAGGTCCACGCCCATGATCGAATCGCGGTCGAGGTAAAGCTCGTCGGCGGAAGCGTTGTAGTTATTGAGCATCGACTGCGTGATGCTCTGGTCCTTCGCCAGCGTGCCGGCGATGGAATCGGTCAGCATATCCTGAAACGTGCCGGTGAACTTCGTTCTGCCGATGTTATGCGCGCCGTATTCAAAATCCTGATCGGACGTCAGCAGCGTGATGAAATGGTCGATGTTGTCCTGCTTGGTGCTCTGCTCAAGCGTAAGCGGCTGCTTGGTGCGCAGCACATGGGTCGCGCCGTGCGACCAGCCGTAGGCGACCGAAATATTCGCCGCGGTGATATCGGCGGTATCATCGGTATTGCCGTTGTTGCTGAACAGCGCGCCGCCGTTGTAGTACTTGTACTCGTCCTTGAGGACCTTCTTGCCGTTGTCGAGCACGAACTCGCCGTCCTCGTCTTTTTGGTAGATGACGTCGTCGGACAGCGTATTCGCTTCGTTCATCTTCTCGGCGAACGTGCGGGCCAGATTGTCGAGCGCCTCTTGATAATACGGGATACCGCGCTTCGTGCCGGCTTCTTTGTCTACGTTCTGGATCGTATTGTCGTCGGTATACTCGCCCGCCTCTGTCAGCAGCTCGCGCTGTGCCTGCAGCGCGCCGGAAAGCTCCGTATCGTCGAGCTTGGTGACGGGAGCCGTCGTGGCGTCGACATAGCGGAACGGGGTGACTACATATCCGCTGCTGCCGGGGCCTCTGCCCGCGGCCGTGTCCGCCATGCCCGTGTCGTGCTGGTGAATGACATATTCGGTGCCCGCCTCCCCTTCGGTTTCCACCAAGTGGTAATAATAAGCCTTGCTCGAATCCGAGGGGTTCTCATAGTAAGCGGGATCGTTGTTCAACAGCTCCCACGCCGCCTCTGCCTCTTCCCGCGAGGTAAACTTTCTCGCTCCGCTTTGGTCCACCACGTTAAAGCTGTCGATCGCCGTTCCGTTGAGCGCGTTCGGCGTGTCGGGATCCGCCTTGCCCTTGGCGTTCTTCAGCTCCGAAATGCCCAGATCGAAATTGTTTTCGTTGAGCAGCTTGAGCTGCGCGGTATAGACGCCGTCGACCAGCGCTCTGCCGGACTCGGTCGTGATCTTGAGCTTTTCGATCTCGATGCCGCCGTCGATCTTCTCCATCTCATAGGTGACGTTGATGCCGATCTTTTCGGACAGCTCGTCGATCAGGAGGTTGCGCTGGTCGCGCTGCGCCAGCGCGTCGCTGCCGAAAATGTCCGCCTTGCGGATCGACTCGTTGAGGTCGCGGATCTTATCCAGCGTCATGTTGACGGACGTGATATTGTCCTTGAACTCCAGCACCGTGTTCTCCCGAAGCACCGAAAGCTGCTCGGCGTAATCGCGGAACTGCTTGGCGATGGCGGTCGCCGCCTTCTGCACGAGGCTGTCGGACACGTCCTGCCCAACGTTCTGCGGCTGGGAGAGGTTCTCAAGCTGCTGGATCAGGTCGTTGAAGCGCGCCTCAAGCACGCCCTCGCCTTCCTCGCCCTTGGCGACCTCGTCAAAGATATCGGCGAGGTCGTCGAGGCCCTTGCGTTTCGCCTCCATCTCGCCGACTTTGGTCATCTCATTGCGGTAGCGGATATCGAGATACTTGTCGCGTAGCTGGTTGACGCCGGTCGCCAAAACGCCGCCGTTTTCGCGCACGGCGAATCTGGTGATATAACGGTCGGCGCCGCCAAAGCTCATCGCCTTCTGTTCGAGCTGCTGGCGCGTATAGCCCTCGGTATTGATGTTTGAAATATTGTTGCCCGTGACGTTGAGCGCCTGCTGGGACACATAGATGCCCAGGCGCGCCATCGTAAACGTGCCGAACGTCGACAGATTGCTCATGTGTCCGACGCTCCTTTCCTCAAAAGTCTCGCGGGCGCGGTCATGCGCGGATATCCGCGATCGTGCCGCCGCTTACCGGGGCTTCCGCCTCGTCGGCAAGCATCTTGTCGATCTGGTGGAGGTTGCACTCCAGGGTCGTGCGCGCGACGTCTGCCGCGCTGCGGTAAAGCGCATACCGGTCCCGCAGATCCTCCGCAGCGGCGCGCGCCTCCTGCCGAAGCTCCTCCGGGCAATGCTGCGCGAGGCCGGATAAAGAAACGTCCCGCAGGCCCATCGCGGCCAGCAGCGTTTCCCGCTTTTTATCCATGACGCGCAGGGTCAGGCTCAGCGCCTGCTCCTGCTTCATGCACTCGTCCACGGCGAGCAGGTCGTCGCGGCGCACCGCGGCGGTCTTCTCCTTCGCAAGCTCGGTCAGCCGGTCCAGCGTCTGGCCCAACTGCGCCATGAATGCAAAGTACTCGCGATAGGACTCATACATTTCAGAACGCCTCCACTAAGAGCATCTTGCGCGCGGTCTCGCGCGCATCGACTTTGTAAGTCCCGTTCTGGACCTGCTCGCGCAGCGCGGCGATCTGGCCGGAGGAGGTCGCCGTACGGACCTCCTGCGAGATCTTGCCCCGCAGCTCCATTTCAAAGCTGCTGCGCGCGCCGCCCGCGCCCGAAAGCGTGATGCTGTCAAAGCGGCGGTCGACGCCGCCCCGCTGCGTTTTCGCGGCGCCGCCCTGCTGTCCCTGATAGACGCGCGCGGCGGTCTCCACAGCGGAGATGTTGGCTCCCGAGATCTTCATACTCGAACGCCCCCTTCTTTTTCGATCATAGACCCGCCCGACGGCGTGGTCCTTCAACCATATCATCGGTCAGATGCGCGGAAAATTAATAGCTGCGGCAGAAAATTATTTTGACTTCAAATGCCGCAGCAGCGCGCCCGCGATGTCCTTGCAAGGCGCCTGTACCATGACCGCGCCGATGTCGTGCGCGACGCCGGGCATGCCGTAGACCACGCTGGTCTCCTTGTCCTGCCCGATCGTGTACGCGCCCTTTTTGCGCATTTCGAGCAGCCCGTGCGCGCCGTCCTGGCCCATGCCGGTCATGATGATGCCGACCATCTTGCATTGGACGCTCTGCGCCATCGAGTAGAACAGCGCGTCGACCGACGGGCGGTGGCCGCTGACCTTCTCGCCGGGCTTGCACTCGACGCGGTAGCCGCCGAGCGGCGAGCGCACGACGCGCATCTGCAGGTCGGCGGGCGCGATGAGCGCAAGGCCGCGCTTGATCTCGTCGCCGTCCTTCGCCTCGCGCACCTCCATCTTGCAAAGCTTATTGAGGCGGTCGGCGTACATCTTGGTGAAGCCCGTGGGCATATGCTGCGTGATGACCATGCCGGGGATATCCTCCGGCAGGCGCTTCATGACCTCCAGCGTCGCCTCGGTACCGCCCGTGGACGCGCCGAGGCCGATGATGATGCGCCCCTGCACCGCGCTGCCGAGCGGCGGCGCGGCAATGGTCGTCGGCGTGTTTGCGGCGGCGGCCTTCGCCGAAAAGCTGTGCGGCTGCACCTTGGCCTGCGACGCGACCTGCACCTTCTGCGCGAGCGTCGAGATAAACATATCGTTGCTTTGCGTCGCGTCCGGCTTGCGGACGAAGTCGACCGCGCCGGCGTGCAGCGCGTCGAACACGCCGAGGTTCAGCGACGAGCAGAGCACCACCGGCAGCGGATGCTCCGGCAGGAACTGCTTCAAAAAGTCCATACCCGTCATGCCCGGCATCTGCACGTCGAGCGTCATGACGTCGGGGTTGAGCTGCTTGACCTTGCTCTTCGCGTCCACCGCGTTGATCGCAAAGCCGACGACCTCGATGTTCGGGTACCGGCTCAGGCCGTCGATAATGAGTTTGCGTGCGAGAATGGAGTCGTCCACCACCAGCACGCGGATCTTCTTGCCTGCTGTCAGTGCCATGAAAAGAGGTCCTCCTTACTTCTGGAAAATCGCCGAGGTGAGCCGCTTCCACTTCGTATCGGGCGGCAGGTTCTCGCTCAGGCTGATGATGAGATAGCCGCCCGGCACGGTGGCGTCATACATGCGGTTGATGAGCGCCGTCTTGGTCGGCGTGTCGAAATAGATCATGACGTTGCGGCAGAAGATCACGTCGAACTTGCGCTTGAACTGAATGGGGTCCATCAGGTTGAACTGGCGGAAAATGACGTTCTCCTTGACCTTCGGCGAGATCTGGTAGCGGTTGCCCGTGGAGGGCTTGAAATACTCGCGCTTCCAATGGTTGGGCAGATTGTCCGGCAGTTGGTAGACGCCGCGCTGCGCCTTCGCGAGCACGTCGACGCTCAGGTCGGTCGCCAGCATGCGCGCGTCCCACTCTTTCCAATGGGCGCCGAAGTAGTCCATCATGTACATCGTGACGTTGTACGGCTCCTCGCCGGACGAGCACGCCGCGCTCCAGATGGAGAGGATCTTGTCGCGCTTATGCTTCTGCGTGATATCGGGCAGAATCTTCTTCACATAGAAGTCGAAGGACTCCGTCTCGCGCTGAAAATAAGTATAGTTGGTCGTCAGCTTGCTCAGAAGCTCGTTGATGTCGTCGCCGCTGCCCTTGGTCAGCAGGTAGTCGACGTAGCTTTTAAAATCGCTGTAGCCCTTGGTCTTGAGCACGCCGCTGAGCCGGCTGTTGATGAGCTGGCGCTTGGCGTGCAGGTCGATGCCGTAGTTGCTCTGGACAAACTTGACCATGCGGTTAAAGTCGGCATCGGAAATCAAAAGTTCTTTCTCAGTACTCATGGATCGATTCAGATCCCCCTTCTCTCTGACTTCTCTCTTACTCGCTCATACGGATCAGCGCCGGCGCGTCGAGCAGCATCACGGTGCTCGAACCGCCGGGGATCGTGCACATGCCGTTGACCATCGGGTGCTCGTTCTGCGCGGGCACGGGCAGAATGGAGGACTTGGAGATGTCCACCATGCGGTCGACGGTATCGACCAGAATGCCGATGCTGATGCCCTCGATGTCGAGAATAATGGCGCAGGGCTCGCCCTCGGGCCAGCGGCCGAGAAGCAGGCGGAAATCAATGATGGGAACCACCGCGCCGCGCAGATTAATGACGCCGGCAATGTACTCAGGCACCATCGGCACGCGCGTGATGTCCACGCTCGTAAAGATCTCGCTGACGTAGTCGGTGCTCATCGCATAGAGGATATCGCTGGAGCGGAAAATGAGGTACTTTTCTTCATCGGATTCATGCACGTTGTCGGACAGCGCGCTCTCGATGTCGTTATCTCTCTGGAACAGTTCTTCAGACATGACGTGATTCCTCCCCTTTTTTAGTTCTGAGCCGTGTAGATGTTGGCGACGTCGAGGATAATGCTGATGCTGCCGTCGCCGAGAATGGTGCAGCCGGAGATGCCGGAGTTCTTGATGCCGAAGTTGTTGATGTAATCGGGGAAGGGCTTGACGACCACCTGCTGCTCGCCGATGAGCTTATCGACGAACAGGCAGAACGAATTGTCGCCGGACTCCACCCAGAGGAGCACGCCGTCGTCGAAGGTCTCCGCCGCGTTCTCGATGTTGTAGAACCGGTTCGCGCGGACGATGGAGTAGAAGTTGTCCACGATCTTGATCATCTCGCCGTGGGTCTCGTCCTGAATGATGTGCATGTCGGACGCCTTGAAGATCTGGCGGATATTGCTGATGGGCACGGTGAAGATGCTCTCGCCGACGGACACCTCCATGCCGTCCATGATCGCCATAGTCAGGGGGATCTTCAGCGTGGTGGTCATGCCCTTGCCGAGCTCGCTCGTGATCGTGACGGTGCCGCCGCAGTTCTCGACGTTGCTCTTGACGACGTCCATGCCGACGCCGCGGCCGGAGTACTCCGTGACCTCGGTGTTGGTGGAGAAGCCGGGCATGAGCAGGAAGTTGAGGATATCCTTGTGGCTGTAGTCGACGCCCGGGGTCGCGAGGCCCTGGCGGATCGCCTTGTTCAGCACCGCCTGGTCGTCCACGCCGCGGCCGTCGTCGATGATCTCGATGATGACCTCGCTGCCGGTCTGGCGCGCCGCCAGCACGATGGTGCCCACGGGGTCCTTGCCCGCCGCGACGCGCTCTTCCTTGCGCTCCTCGATGCCGTGGTCCATAGAGTTGCGGACGATGTGCATGATCGGGTCGCTGATGGAGTCGACGATGGTCTTGTCGACCTCGGTGTCCTCGCCCTCGAGAATGAGGTTCGTCTCGCGGTCGAGCTTCTTGCTCATGTCGCGCACGATGCGCTTCATCTTCTGGAACGTGCCGGAGACGGGCACCATGCGCAGCGACATCGCGACGTCCTGCAGGTTGTCCGTCAGGGAGCGGAGCTGGCGCGCCGCCTTGGTAAAGTTGTCGAGCTTGAGGCCCTTGAGGTCGGGGCTGGCCGTGACCTGCGCCTCGGTGATGACGATCTCGCTGACGACCGCCATGAGCGCGTCGAGCTTCGAGAGGCTCACGCTGATGAGGCTCTCCTTGACGTGCTCCTTCTTCGCCGCGGGCTGCGCTGCCGCGCTCTGCTGCGCGGGAGCGGCCTTCGCCGCCTATCCCGAGAAGCCCGTCCACGTGATCGTCCCCTCGACGGCGGGCGGCGGCACTGACGTGATGGCCCGTCTGCTGGCCAAGTTCGGCGAGAAGTACCTGGGCGCGCCCATGGTCGTCGACAACATGCCCGGCGCCGGCGGCATGATCGGATTCACCGCCATCGCGCAGGCCAAGAAGGACGGCTATACGTTCGGCTGCCTTTACACGCCTCACCTGACGGCTCACGTTTCCGCCAAGCGCGCCAAGTACACGCTGGATGACTTCGACTACATCGGCAACCTCGTCACCGACCCCGGCATCATCGTCGTTCCCGGCA
>JAFTGG010000188.1 GCA_017458025.1 Oscillospiraceae bacterium
AACGGGATCGGAGAAAATATCCGCCGTATAGACGCCCCATAGGAGCGTGTCGCCGTTCAGGAGATCATCGTACAGCGCCCGCGCCTCAGGGGAGAGCGCGCCGGCATCGAGGTCGGGGGAGTAGTCGGCGTCGTAGTGCCCGACGCCGGTGGGGTCGTAGGCGCGCAAGCGCAGATTGAGGCTGTCCCGGAGCCAGCCATACGCCGCGTCGCCGTCGCTGCAGCGGACGGCAATGCGCAAATACTCGCGGCTGCCGGTGTAAACGAAAGCGTAGAGGTAGGCGTCGTATGCCGCGTCGCCGGCTTCGAGCAGCGTGGCGCGGAGAAGCTCCGCCTTGTTGCTCCCAACCTCGTGCAGATCGAGCCGGACGCGGTTGTTCGCCTGCCAATCCGCGCTCTCCAAAAAGCGCAGCTCATAGTGGTTGACGTAGTCCCGAACGCCGCTGCTGTGCAGAAACGGGAAGAAGGTCGAAAGCTCAAAGCGTATCACGTCCTTCATGCCCGCGTAGGTGGCGCGTTCGCGGGAGATCACCGCGTCCCAGCCTTCGCCATAGGCGCGGGTAAACAGCGGCGAGAGCGAGAAGTCGAACGCGGTACCGGCGGGGAAGTCCATCTGATACCCGTCGAGGTAGTTGACGAGGCGGGTCGTTCCGGCGGTTTCGATCACGCGCTTGTTGTCCGCGCCGCGAACATATTTACCGCCGGCGCTTGCCTTACCGTCCACATAAAGCGTCGGAAAGGCATTTTCCGTCGCATCAAAGCCGCTGTTTTCCAACCTCTCATTCACCGGCGACAGGCGCAGCACGTCGTACTTGAGCGCGCGCCGCACGGGCAGGATATACGGGTTTTGCGACGAGAAGAACTCCCACACGCAGGCGGCGACGAGCAAGAGGACGACCGGCAATATTTTGCGCCACGCGGGCTTTTTCTTTTTCATGGGGGGATACCTCCGAGAGACGAACCAGGTCATTATAGAGGAAAAAGCGTCGTTTTGCAAGAAAAAAGGACGCCCTCGGGCGTCCCGACAAAAAAGCGGCGAAGCCGCTTTTTTGTCGATCACATATTCGCTTCGATGACCTTGGTGAACTCCTGCGGCGGCATGACGCCGATCTTCTTGTCGATCTCCTTGCCGTCCTTGAAGAACATCACGGTCGGAATGGACATGATGCCGTAGCGCTGGGCGAGATCCGGCTCGTCGTCCACATTGATCTTGCCGACGACCGCCTTGCCCTCGAAATCAATCGCGAGCTGTTCGATCACGGGGCCGAGCATCTTGCAAGGTCCGCACCAATCCGCCCAGAAGTCCGCGACCAGAAGGCCGGGCTGCGCCAGCGCCTCGTCAAAGCTCTTTTCGTCAAAATGCTGCAGTGCCATAGTTGATTCTCCTTTGCGTATATATTATTTGTCTTGCTTGTCCAGATATTCGCACGCGGACAGTCCCGCGATGTGCCCCTCGCCGACCGCTTTCGCGACCTGCAGCGGCGCGCCGGTACAGTCGCCGCAGGCGAACACGCCCTCGACGTTCGTCTTCATCGCGCGGTCGACCTTGATATAGCCGCCCTCGGTCTCCAGCGTCGGCAGCAGATCCGTCGGCGCGAGCGACGCGCGCAGCACGAACACGCCCGCGCAGGGCACCTCCGTGCCGTCGAGCGACACGCCCGTCACCGCCTGCTCGCCCTTAATCTCCAGCTTGCCCGCCTGGACGAACGGAATATCGGCGTCCAGCGTATCGGGCTTTTTCGGTGCGGTGTAGGTCACATGGCAGCCGATGCTCTTGAGGTACTTCGCCTCCTCCGGCGCGTCGGGCGTTCTGCCCGCGACTACCACGTCCTTGCCGCGATACAGCATGCCGTCGCAGGTGGCGCAGTAGCTGACGCCCTTGCCGAGAAATTCCTGCTCGCCTGGGAACTTCGTCTGCCGCACGACGCCCGGGGACATGACGAGCGCGCCGCCCTGATACATGTCCGCGCCGACGGTGACGGTGAAGCCGTCCCACGCCATCAGCGAGATCGCGCGTCCGACGACGAACTCCACGCCCGCGCCCTCGGCGTGCTTCTGGAACGTTTCGAGCAGCTCGTAGCCCGTGCGGGCGGGCAGGCCGAGGTAGTTGTCGATTTTCTCCGCTTTCGCCAGCGGACTGTCCTGCCAGCGGTTGCCGATGACGAGCGCGGTCTTGCCGCGGCCGCGCGCCGCGACCGCCGCCGCCAGCCCCGCCGGACCGCTGCCGAGGACAATGAGGTCGTATTTTATAGAAATCGCCTCCTCAATTTTTTATGATGCCCCTATTATAGCCAATGATTCCCCCCGTGACAAGAGGCTGCGCGAAAAAAGATTGAGCTAAATTGATTTTAACGCAAAAAATATGGCGAAACTGTAAATTTTGCGCATTTGGCTTTACGCGCATGGGGAAAACGGCTATAATCGGGACGGAGAAAAGGAGAGTGCGCTATGAATTTCCTCTACCGCGTCCGCAATGCGGCGGCGCGTTTCATGTACGGGCGCAACGGCGCCGACCAGCTTACGTGGGCGCTGCTGGCGCTGTATTTTCTGTTGAGCGTTGCGGCCGGCTTTGTGCCGGTACGAGCCGCGCGCGCCGTGATCCGGCTGTTCGCCGCGGCGCTGGCGGTGCTGGCGCTGCTGCGCGTCTTTTCGCGCGATCTGGAGAAGCGTCGCGCGGAGAACGCGAAGTTCCTTTATTGGTGGGGCCCGAAGCGCACGTTCCTGCGCGATTGGCGCTACCGCCGCGCGGACAAGGCGCACAAGTACGTCAAGTGCGCTTGCGGCGCGTGGTGCCGCGTCCCGCGCGGCGTCGGCAAGGTGGAGCTGAGGTGTCCAAAATGCGGAGAGAAGACGATTGTGAAAACATGAGGAACGCCCCTGAAAGGCCGCTGTACGGCGGCCTTTTTTGCACCCGCTATGCAGGCTCCTGTTGCACTTAGGGCCCGCGCGCGGAGGATCTGGGGCGGGGACGCTTCTCCCGATGAACATGATTGACGCCGTCGCAAAGCGGCGGCGCCAATCATATTCGGCGTTTATTTAGGGCAATACCGCACAATTCATGACACGCATCTTGCTTGCATAAATGTTCGACCTATCGGAATTTTGTGCCATCTGTCGAAATTTCCGGCTGCGCAATCCGCGCGCCGGAGTGATGCGGTATTGCCTTGGCTGCTACTGGATCGCGGGATAGTTTTTGACAATGCTGCAAACGCCGGCCGGGTCTCTGTTGACAATCACGACGTTCAGCGTCGCTTCCGAATTAGGCGCCACCACGCTCTTCCAGCACAGGAAGGCGTAGTTCACTCCCGACACGACTTGAGAACCTAAAAAGAGAACAGGAGTAATGTTGACACCGACTTGCTTTGACAGCGCCTCTGTCAACACCTCCAACGCGTTGCGCGGCATCAAGCCCTCCGCATAGGTCCAGCCGCCGAGTTTGCTTTGTTCGCTCATCGAGAAACTCCTTTCAAAACATATTTAGATGCGTCAGAGAATACTTCGCATCTATAAATATTTAAACAACCGACGAACGATTTTGCAACCTGCGGGAGGGAAATAGCGCAACCGTCCCTGCAGAGCGTCAAATACCCGTATGTCTATGTGGCTGGCGTCTACCTGTGAAAACGCCGCTATTTGAGAGTCTCCCTCGGAGCGCAGAACGATGCTTCCCTTGCCGGTTAGCTTCATTCACAGAGTTTGCAAACCAATTTACTCAGAAAACGTGACATTACCGGCTGAGTCTCAGCGAGGACATGCTGCGGCTGTTCGTTATCAACGATTACATGGGACCGTATAAGTAAAAAACGGAGGGCTTAATGTCCCTCCGTTTTTAGGGCAATACCGCATCATTCTGGAGCGCAGATTGCGCAGCCAGGAATTTTGGAACATATAGCGAACATTTATGCAGGCAAGTTGCGTGCCATGAATTGAGCGGTATTGCCTTAGTACACCTATGTATTTATAAAAAGGGTATATGAAAAATCATGGCGTTCATTCACGAAATTAATTCTTGTGCGGAAAGGCCAATCGCCGGGAGACGCATTTTTTAAGGTCTCGATGTTCGGATGTCCGTAGGAATTGCTCAAACCATAACTGACTACTGCATTGAACGGCTCCAACGCAGATTTCCATTTTGCAGTTACCGGCGTACCTCCGTGATGCGGAACCGAAATAACATATAGATCGTGGTTAGGAAACATTTGATTTTTTACTTTTTGCCACTCTTTCAAAGAGTCGATTTGTGTATCCCCAGTGAGGAGTGTCGCATTAAATTGCTCGTAGTCCAACCAATCAAAACAGTGATGGCAATAGTATGTATCGCATAAATTTACATGGAATGGAAAGAACCACGAGCTGGATGGATTGTCTGGATAGTGCGCCAGCAGAACGGAACTCTCGTTTTGCGTGAGGATATCTCCGCACCTTGCTTTTATTTTGCTAATAAAGGATTTGTCGGCAAACGTTTTTGAGAGTCCTTGTGACGCAACATGTTTCCTTAATTCTTCAATTGCATCTTCACATTCTTCTGTGGAAATTTTGCCCTGTTTTGGCATGAAAACAACAAAATCCCATATGTGCTTATCTTGTATGCGGATAGCTTGCTCATATGAAATATACCGAATTTCAGGAGGATTCCCGGCATGCGTACCATTTATATCAATGGTCTCCTCATTACCGTAAACAAATCGTTCTTCAGATTCGTTAGATTTTTCAGAAAGCGAATCTCTGGGGGCTCCGGGAGGATATCCCATTACGAGTATCCGTTCCACACCAAAACGGTTAATAAGCCACTCCACCGGTTGTGCATAGAATTCGAGCAAAGAATAATCTTCTTCGTCAAGCGCCAACATGCTAAGATACCGTTCTGTTACGCAAAGGTATGGCAAAACAACTGTTTTCACCCGTACATTTTTTAAGAGCGAGGGTAACCCGTTGATATGATCAGCATGCAGATGCGAGAGAACCAACAAGTCAAGCACTTTTCGCTTTGTGCCTTTTTCGGTAGGGAGAAGAGAACGGAATTCCGAAATGCTTTGCCGAAGTTTTTCTCTCGGAGATAATGTTCCGCAGTCATACACGACGGAAATCGGCTTGCCCTTGTACCTTAATTGCATTGTATAGAACAAACCCTGCCCAATTGGATAAAAACAGCACTCTGCTCGTATGTCCAATATTCTCACCACCTCATTAGAATTACAAATGGAAGCAACATAGATACCAATATTTTAAACAGGTTTCAGCAGATTTTGCAACTTTAAAAATAGGAAACCCAATAAATATTCCAGACAATACCGCAACATTTTTGTGCGCAGATTGCGCAGCCAAAAATTTTGGCAGATGGCACAAAATTCCGCAGGTCATGCTGGCGCATGGTCAAGAAATTTTGGGATGTATGACGAGCATTTATGCAAGCAAGATGTGTGTCATGAATTGTGCGGTATTGCCTCAAGAAAGCAACTTAATCACAAATAAAAACCACCGTATTTTTAACAAATACGGTGGTTTTCTTCTGGTGCCTCGTCGGGGATTCGAACCCCGGACACCCTGCTTAAAAGGCAGGTGCTCTGCCGACTGAGCTAACGAAGCGTGTGTTATTAAAAACGGGCGAGCCGTAAGGAATCTGGCAGGGATGGCTGGACTCGAACCAGCGAATGAGGGAGTCAAAGTCCCTTGCCTTACCGCTTGGCTACACCCCTATATGGGGAAAAGGGATCGGGGCGAACCCGATCCCTCCCCTGTTGTGGGGTGGGTAAAGGGACTCGAACCCTCGACACCCGGAACCACAATCCGGTGCTCTAACCAACTGAGCTATACCCACCACATATGCTGTATCCTCGCGAATAGCCGACGCTGCTCCAAGGCGATGGTACGCCAGAAGGGACTCGAACCCCCGACCCACGGCTTAGAAGGCCGTTGCTCTATCCAACTGAGCTACTGGCGCGTAGGATGGAGCAGGTGACGGGAATCGAACCCGCATCCCCAGCTTGGAAGGCTGGGGCCCGGGCCATTGTGCTACACCTGCATCGACCGCTGCCCGCGGGCGAGTGGCTGAATGGCCCACAAAACAATGTCAGCCTAAGAATAATAGCACGAGCGCGTGCTGCTGTCAAGCTGAAATTTTTCAGCCCCGCAGACTTTCGAGAAACGCCCGCAGCAGCGCCGCGCCGTTTTCGCCCAGACGCTCGGGGTGCCATTGGACGGCGAGAAGGGGCAGCGTTTCATGCCGTACCGCCTCGACGACGCCGTCTTCCGCCCGCGCGATGACGCGCAGCCCGCCGCCGAGGAGGTCGATAGCCTGTTGGTGCGCGCTGTTGGCGGTAAAGCGGTCGCCGTAGAGCCCACGAAGCAGCGCGTCATCGGCGAGGACCGTATGCAGCCGGTCGGCTCCGTGCAATTGGCTGTGTCCGTCGACATGTTGGCGCAGCGTGCCGCCGAGCGCGACATTGATGACCTGCGCGCCGCGGCAGATGCCGAGGATCGGCTTTCCGGCGCTAAAAAAGCGTCGGAACAGCGCGAACTCGTATTCATCGCGATCTTCGTCGATATCCATCGCGCCGGCGGGAACCTGTCCGTAAAACCGCGGGTGAATATCCCCGCCGCCGGGGAGCAGCAGCGCGCCGCAAGCGTCCGGTTCATCGCGCTCGACCGTCGCGCCGAGCGACTCCAGCGCGGCGATATAGTTCGGAAATGGCTGCTTTCGCCAGCCGAGGAAGATTTTTTTCAAAGGAATCGCCTCCTGCCGACAGGATATACGCCGCACGGCAAAAAAACGCGGGAAAAAAGGCTTGCAAGCGGCGCAAAGTTGTGGCATAATAGCGGAGCGACATCATAGCGGAACCAAATATGGACAGGTATCGAAGTGGTTATAACGGCCCTGACTCGAAATCAGGTGTACCCGCAAGGGTACCGTGGGTTCGAATCCCACCCTGTCCGCCAACCGCACCTGAAAGCTCGCGCTTTCAGGTGCTCTTTTTATCCGATAGATGCCGCCGCTGGCGGCATACAGTTGCTGAAGCAACTGACGTCACATGCGAAGTCATATAAAAGACACCATAAATGACATCTTCTTATATGACTTCAGTATAATACATCGCGAGGTTGCTGTTGCTAAAATATGTTGACACGCCGCTCGGTCAAAGCCGGACGGCGTGTTTATTATTGCAGCTCATTCAAATCAGCGCTGGGGATATCGTTCTCCAGATTATCCCTTGCCAGATCCGTATCAATAGCGGGATACACATCTGCCGGAATGGGGCGCTCCGTTCCGTGCGTTGCTTTCCCTTGCAGTTCTGGCACGGGATCGGCTTGATTATGGGGCCGCGTATGCGTCCGCTCCGGACGCTTTATGCCTTTTATCGCCATGTACTCACCTCAGGAGCAGTTTGTGATGGAATGACGAAAATATACCGTCTCTTTTTCGTTGACACACCGCCTCAAGCGGTAGTATTCTTTCAGATGGACACAATAAGCCATAAGGAGGATAACATCATGAGCAGAAAGAATTTTGGAGCGAAGCCGCTGAGCTATCCGCAGCCGGTGTGGATCATCGGCACCTACGACGAGGACGGCAAGCCCAACGCGATGAACGCGGCGTGGGGCGGCATCAGCGAGGAAAACGAGGTCAGCATCTGCCTCTCCCCCGGCCACAAGACCTGTAAGAACTTCGAGAAGACCGGCGCGTTTACCATCAGCATGGCGGACGCCGCCCATGTCGCGGGCTGCGACTACGTCGGCATCGCCAGCGGCAACCAGACGGAGGACAAGTTCGCCAAGGCGGGCTTCACCGCCACGAAGAGCGAGCTGGTTAACGCGCCGATCATCAACGAGCTTGCCGTGTGCATGGAGTGTAAGGTCATCAGCTACGACAAGGACGCCTGCCTTCTCAAGGGCGAGATCGTCAATGTCAGCGTGGACGAGTCCGCCATGACCGACGGCAAAGTGGACGCCGCCAAGGTCGCGCCGATCTGCTTCGATCCGTTTAACCACACCTATAACGTGCTCGGCGAGGTGGTCGGCAAGGCATGGGACGCGGGCAAGGCGCTCAAATAACGCCGGCTTTGCGCTGCCCTGCTCCGACGCTTACGGCTGCGCGAGCTCCCGCAAATGGCCGCAATCTGACGCCGGCGCTGTTCGGGATTCTGATTTAACGGAGGTACAGCATGGACATTATGGAAGCGATGCGCGCACGGCATTCGGTGCGCAGCTATACGGACAAGCCCATCGAGGGGGAGACGCTCCAAGCGCTTGAAACGCTGATCGGCGAGTGCAACCGCGAGAGCGGGCTGCACATCCAGCTCGTGCGCAATGAGCCGATGGCGTTCGACAGCACTATGGCGCATTACGGTAAGTTTTCCGGCGTCAGGAACTACCTCGCGATGGTCGGTAAGAAGGATAAGCGGCTCGACGAAACATGCGGCTACTACGGGGAGAAGATCGTCCTTGCGGCGCAGACGCTGGGGCTCAACACCTGCTGGGTGGGGCTGACGTTCAAGAAGATCCCCGACGCGTTCCAAATCGCGGACGGCGAGAAGCTCGCCATTGTGATCGCCATCGGCTACGGCGCGACGCAGGGCGCGGCGCACAAGTCCAAGGACTCAGCCGCTGTGAGCAAGGCGAAGGACGCGCCGGAGTGGTTCAAAAACGGCGTCGAAGCCGCGCTGCTCGCGCCGACGGCGATCAATCAGCAGAAGTTTTTGTTCACGCTTCACGGCGACAAGGTCTCCGCCAAGGCGGGCCTCGGGCCGTTCAGCAAGGTCGATCTCGGCATCGTGAAATATCACTTCGAGCTGGGCTCCGGCAAGGAGCGGGCCGTCTGGCTGTAGGAGGCGGCGAATGGACAAGCTGCAGATCGTTTTTTCGCGGGAGGGCGTATGAGGCTTTCTGCTGCCCTTCCGCTGGCCGATTCAAATCGTCGACAAAGGCAAAAGCCTTTGCCGACGAAAAGGCTTCACTCCGCTCAGCGCACGATTTGCCCGTGTGATGCGGACAAATCGCACGTTCGCTCCGCGCAAAGAGTTTTTTCTGACGCACTTGTCGTCAGAAAAATGCCGCCATGCGGCCGGCGGCTCCTCTTAGGGGCTCGCGGCTCGCCATGCATCGCTTCAAATACGCGCCCGTCTTGCTTTCCGCGCATGCGCAGATCTCCTCCGGCGTACCCGCCGCCACGATCTGCCCGCCGCGTACGCCGCCATCCGGCCCCATGTCGATCACATAGTCGGCGTTTTTGATCACGTCGAGGTCGTGTTCGATCACGATGACCGTCGCGCCGTTGCCGATCAAGCGGCGGAATACCCGCAGCAACGTCTGTACGTCCAGAGGATGCAGCCCGATGGTGGGCTCATCAAACACAAAGACGGAATCCGACTGGACGCGCCCCATTTCGCTCGCCAGCTTGAGCCGCTGCGCTTCGCCGCCCGACAGGCTCGGCGTTTCCTCGCCCAGCGTCAGGTATCCCAGCCCTAAGTCGCTCAGCACGCGGAGCCGCCGCTCCACCAGCGGGAGGTCGGCGCAAACGGAAAGCGCTTCGTCCACGCTGAACGCCATCAGCTGCGGCAGAGAGTAAGCTTGCTCACAGCCTTTTGGCATGCGCTTCACAAGATACGCTTCTTTCGCGTAGCGGGAGCCGCGGCAGTCCGGACAGGGAATGTCCACATCGGGCAGAAACTGCACGTCCAGACTGATCGTCCCCGTGCCGTCGCAGGTCGGGCAGCGCAGGGCGCCCGTGTTGTAGGAAAAATCGCCGGCCTTATGGCCCCGTTCCCTTGCGTCGGGGGTTTTGGCGTAGACCTTTCTGAGCTCGTCGTGGACGTCCGCGTAGGTCGCCACGGTGGAGCGCACATTGATGCCGATGGGCGTCGCGTCGATCAGCTTCACCTGAGCGATGCCCTCCGCGGCCACGGATTTGACGTGGGCCGGAAGCCTGTCGCCTTTGATGGACGCCTCCAGCGCGGGAATCAGGCTCTCCAATACCATCGTCGTCTTGCCGGAGCCGGACACGCCGGTCACGGCGACCAGCCGTCCCTTGGGGATATCCGCCTCCAGCGGCTTTACCGTGTGGATCTCCGACGTTGACAGACGGATCGTTCCGAGCGCGAACATTTCTTCCGCCGAAAGCCGCTGCCGCAGGTCGATGGCCGTCTTTCCGGAGAGGAAGTCGCCGATGCGGGAAGCCGGATTGTTTTCCACGTCCCGAATATCTCCCTGCGCGATGACGGTCCCGCCGTCCGCGCCGGCCTCCGGACCAAGCTCGATGAGATAGTCTGCACGGGACAGCACATTGGTGTCGTGGTCGACTAAAACCACGGAGTTCCCGTCCGCCAAAAGGTCCCGCATTACGCCGGTCAGCCCCTCCATGTTGGCGGGGTGCAGGCCGATGGACGGCTCGTCCAGCACATACAGAACGCCGGTGGTGCGGTTGCGCACCGCTCTGGCAAGCTGCATGCGCTGCCGCTCTCCCGTGGAGAGGGTGGAGGCCGCGCGATCCAGGGTCAGGTAGCCGAGCCCCAGCTCCATGAGCCGCTTTGCGGCGTCCTGAAAGGATTCGCAGATGCGCTCCGCCAAGGGCCGCATCTCCTCCGGCAGAGAGGCCGGAACGCCCGCCACCCAATCCATGAGGTCGGAGAGCGTCATGGCGCACGCCTCCGCAAGGGAAATGCCCCGCACGAGGGGAGCGCGGGCGGCGGCGCTCAGACGGACGCCGCCGCAGTCGGGGCATACGTCCTGCTTCAAAAACTTCTCCACCCGCTTCATGCCCTTTTCGTCCTTGACCTTACTGAGGGCGTTTTCCACGGTGTAGGTGGCGTTGAAATAGGTGAAGTCCATATCTCCCGCCGCGCCGCTGGTCTTGTTCTGATAGATGATGTTTTTCTTCACGGCGGGGCCGTGGAACACGATGTCCCGCTCCTTTTCCGTCAGGTCTCGGAACGGCACGTCGGTCCGCACGCCCATCTCTCGGGCGATGTCCTTCATCAGCGACCACATGAGCGTCTGCCACGGCGCCACAGCGCCCTCGTCGATCGACAGCGACTCGTCTGGCACAAGCGTCGACTCGTCCACCGTTCGGACGATCCCCGTGCCGTCACAGGTCTTGCAGGCGCCCTGGCTGTTGAACGCCAGCTCCTCCGCGCCGGGGGCAAAGAACCGTGCGCCGCATTCCGGACAGACAAGCTCCTGTCCTGCCGCCACGTTCAGCGACGGCGGCAGATAATGCCCGTTGGGGCAGCGGTGGCTGGCCAGTCGGGAATACATCAGCCGCAGGCTGTTTAAGAGCTCCGTCCCCGTGCCGAAGGTGCTGCGGATGCCGGGCACGCCGGGGCGCTGGTGCAGCGCGAGCGCGGCGGGGACGTACAGCACCTCGTCCACCTCTGCCCGCGCCGCCTGCGTCATGCGCCGCCGGGTGTAGGTGGAGAGGGATTCCAGATAGCGCCGCGAGCCCTCCGCGTACAGAATCCCCAGCGCCAGAGAGGATTTTCCGGAGCCGGATACGCCCGCGATTCCCACCAGCTTGTGGAGCGGGATGTCCACATCGATATTTTTCAGGTTGTGTACCCGTGCGCCGCGCACCTCGATATGCGCCGGAACGGAATGTACGTTCGGCATCGTTTTATTTTTCATACTTAACGCCCCAATTCCTCGTAAGCCATTACCTTGTTCGTATCGCGTTTTCCATTTGCGATGATCCGCTTAATATGAAAGTATAGCATAAAATCGCGAAATACCGCAAGATATCTTGCGGTTTACGGCCTTGCGCTGTATGATTAAAACTGATATATTTGACGACCGACGCGAAGGAAATGCTGCTCGCGGACGCAGACGACCGGGAGCGGCTGACAGCGGCGCTGGAGGCGATGGCCGCCGAGCTGCCCGCGCCGAAGGAAAAGAGGTAAGCTTATGCTCATTGTCAGCGAATGTCTTGCCGGCGTGCCCTGCCGGATGGATGGAAAAGCCAAGCTTGTCCCTGGGATCAAGGCTTTGGTGGACGCGGGAGAGGCGGTTACGGCCTGCCCCGTGGTGTTGGGCGGCTTGCCGACGCCGCGCGCGCCGAGCGAGAGACTGCCCGACGGCCGCGTGGTGAACAAGCTGGGCGAAGACGTGACGGCGGCGTTTGTCCGCGGCGCGGAGCGCGCAATGGAAATCTGCCGCGCAAACGGTTGCAACGGAGCGGTTTTGAAATCCCGCAGCCCGTCCTGCGGCAAGGACGCGATCTACGACGGCAGCTTCACCGGAACGTGTGTTGCGGGCAACGGCGTCTTTGCGCAGATGCTCTTGGATGCGGGCGTTCCGGTGATGACTGAGAAAGAATTTGAGGAGAGCCGCGGATAAGCGCGATTCCTGTCAGGCTCCCAAAATCTCTTTGAAAAGTATTGCCGCGCCAAACCGTCGCCGCCTGACAAAAAATTTCCTCGCTGTTGGTTACGCTGCACATTTTGCAAACAAAACCTAATATCAGCATACCCCACGCAGACAAAAAAGCAAGCGCGCCGCATTGAGACGGTTCTCAACGTGGCGCGCTTTGCGCCTATGCCGCTTTGCGGTTTTCTTTTGCCGGAACGCGGTCCGCCGCGTTGTCCGCCGCCTGCCCGAGGTCTTCCGCGCACTCGTCCGCGCCGTCCAGCCAGATGATAAAGCGCATCAGCAGCTCCGAGATATAGCCGACTCCGATCAGCGCAAGGGTCAAAACTATGGGGGTCATCGCTTTACCCTCCTCTCACGACGCGAGCTTCAGCTCGGCGCCGGCAAAGCCCGCGAGCATGAGCTGCCCGGGGATTGCTTCGGCGGCGAGCTGTTCCGCGGCGAGCTGCCGTTCGCGGCGCAGGTCGTCGAGCTTGGCTTTCGCCCGCTCGATCGCCGTCAAAACGTCCTCGATGGTATACAGGTGCGCGGGGATCACGGCCTCGGCCGCTTCACCCGTCAGCCGCGCGTAGAAGCGGCGGTCGTACTGCTCGTCCATGCGGCTTTGCGGCAGCCGTCCGGCAAGCTCGGCAAGCCGTCCGTTCAAGTCCTCCAGCCTTTGCAGCAAACGTTCCTCGCTCATTTGTAAAAGCCTCCTTTCAAATCGCAGCGATTCGTTCTTGACGCGCTCTGCGTTCTTTTGGTATACTGATCCTAACAGCATATCTGTACGATAAACAGGACAGGGGGGACGCGCGATGCCGAGATCGTCCGGACAAAAGCTCAAGCTGCTCTATATCATGGATTATCTGCTGCAAAATTCCGACGCGGAGCACCCCGTTACGGTGTGGCAGCTCGTCAGTTGCCTCGCCGCGCACGATATCGCCGCCGAGCGCAAGAGCATCTACGACGACATCGAGGCGCTTCGCACCTACGGGCTGGACGTGGAGCAGGTCGCGGACGGGCGGTTTTACGGCTACTACGTCGCGTCCCGCCGCTTTGAGCTGCCGGAGCTGAAGCTTCTGGTGGACAGCGTGCAGTCGTACAAGTTCATTACGCAGCGCAAGACCAACACGCTCATCAAGA
>JAFTGG010000189.1 GCA_017458025.1 Oscillospiraceae bacterium
CGAGCTGTTCCGCGAGAGCCTGCGCGTGTGCGAGCAGCTGATCGCCGAGACGAAGGACGCGGGCGTGGATTACGAGCGCAAAACGCTTCCCACCGGCGAAATCAAAAACGCGCTCGGCCATGTGGAACGGTTTTTCTTTGGCAAGCGCGAGGTATGGACAGGCGAGAGCGGCACGATCCGCGTGTTTGAATCGTCCAACGCCTACGCCGAGGCCGAGCGCGCCGCGTCGGAGATTCTGCGCCTCGCGCGCGAGGAGGGCTTCCGATACCGCGATATCACGGTCACGGCACGGAATCTCTCCGCCTACGAAGCGACGGTCGAGACGGTGTTTGAGCGCTACGGGATCCCGCTTTACAGCGCCCGCCGCAGCGATATTTTGCAGCAGTCGCTGACCGCGCTGCTGCTCGGCGCGCTGGACGCGGTCACGGGCGGGTTTGAGTACGAGGACGTGTTCCGCTGCCTCAAGACCGGCCTCGCGGGCATCAGCGCCGAGGAGTGCGATATTCTCGAAAACTATGTCCTGACGTGGGACATTCGCGGCCATATGTGGGTGCGCGACGTTGCGTGGACGGCGCATCCGGACGGCTACGGCGCGGAGTGGGACGAGGCGTCGAAGGCGCGTCTTGACGCCGTCAACGCCCTGCGAGAGCGTATCCGCGCACCGTTCGCGGCGCTCTGCGAGGGCATGAAGCAGGACGCCGCGCGCGACAAGGTCAAGGCGCTGTACGCGTATTTGGAAGCCGTCCGGCTGCCCGAGACGCTGCAAAAGCTGACGAAGCGGCTGTTTGAGGACGGCGACGCGCAGCGGGCGGAGGAGACGGCGCAGCTGTGGACGATCCTCTGCGGCGTGATGGACCAATTCGTTGAGATATTGGGCGACGCCGCGATTGACGGCGACGAGTTCGCGCGGCTGTTCCGATTGATCCTGACGCAGTACAGCGTCGGTACGATCCCTGCCGCACTCGACCGCGTGAACCTCTCGGAAATGACGCGCAACGACCGGCATACGGTCAAGGCGCTGTTCATTCTCGGCGCGAACGACGGCGTGCTGCCCTCCGTGGAGAATAGCAGCGGCGTGCTGCGCGAGGAGGACCGCCTTGCGCTGGAGGAGCGGGATATCCGCCTCGCGCCCTACGGTATGGCGGTGTTCCATCTTGAGATCCAGAACCTCTACGCCGCGCTGGCGCAGCCGACGGAACGGCTGTACGTCTCCTATCCGGCGTTCGACAATGCGGGAACAGAGCTGCGAGCGTCCTTCATCATCGGACGGCTGAGGGCATTATGCCCCGATATTGTTATTGAAAAAGACGACCCTGACAAGGCATATCGCTTGTCAGCGATAAAGCCCGCGATGGAGTATGCGGGCGAGCATATCGGCGGCGCGGCGTGGCGGACGTTTGCCGAAGACGAGACGCTGCGCCCGAGCCTTGACGTCATGCGCCGCGCGTCGCTCTACACGCGCGGACGGCTCTCGGGCGAGGCGGTACGCGCGCTCTACGGCAGGAGCATTACGCTCTCGGCGTCGCGTATGGACAAGGCGAGAGCGTGCCACTTCGCCTATTTTATGCAGTACGGCCTGCGCGCCAAGGAGCGCGTTGCGGCGGGCTTTGACGCGCCGCAGCGGGGCACGTTTGTCCACGACGTGATGGAGCATACGCTCCGCGCGGCGCGGGATATGGGCGGTATCAAGACGCTCTCTAAGGAAGAGCTGCGGCGGCTCACGCGGCAGGCGGTCGCCGGCTACATCGACCGCGAGCTGCCCGACCTCGCTGAAAAGACCGCGCGATTCCGTTATCTGTTCCGGCGGCTGGTCGAGTCGGCCTACCGCATCATGGACGAGGTCGCGGACGAGCTGCGCGAGTCGGACTTTGTGCCGATGGCGTTTGAGCTGGACTTTGGGCAGGGAGGGCATCTGCCCGCCATTACGCTGCGCGAGGGCGCGAGCGAGGTGCGCGTCGTGGGACAGGTCGACCGCGTGGACGGCTGGCTGATGGACGGCAAGCTGTACCTGCGCGTCGTGGACTACAAGACGGGAAAGAAGAGCTTTGACCTTGCTGAGCTGCGCTACGGGCTCGGCGTGCAGATGCTGCTGTACCTGTTCGCGCTGGAGCGCGAGGGCGGCCCGCTCTTTGACGGGCATGAGATCGTGCCGGCGGGCGTGCTCTATACGCCCGCGCGGGACGATATCCTGCGCTTGCCGCGCGACGCCGACGACGAAACGCTCAGGCGCGAGGCGCTCAAAACGCTGCGCCGGAGCGGTATGGTGCTGCGCGACGACGCGGTGCTTCAGGCGATGGAGCACAGCGCGCTGGAAGAACCGCATCGTCTGCCCATCACGGTCAAAACGGACAAGGACGGCAATCGCACCATCAGCGGCAGCCTCGCCACGGCGGAGCAGCTCGGGAAGCTCGCGCGGTATGTGGACAAGCTGCTGCGCGACATCGGGCGCGAGACCGAGCGCGGCAACATTGACGCCGACCCGTTCGTGCGCTCGCCGCAGGAGACGGCATGCACTTATTGCCCCTACGGCGCGGCGTGCGGCTTTGAGCCGGGACGCGGCGGCGACCACTATGAGTATATCGCCAAGACGGGCGTGGACGAGTTCTGGGACGCCGTGGACGCGGCGATCGAGGGAAAGGAGGCGCGAGATGGCTGATATCCTGACCCCCGAACAGCGCGCGGCGGTCGAAAACCGTGGGCGAGGGCTGTTGGTTTCCGCGGCGGCCGGCTCCGGCAAGACCCGCGTGCTGGTTGAACGGCTCTTTTCCTATGTCGAAACCGAGGGAGCGAATCTGGACGACTTCCTCATCATCACCTACACCCGCGCCGCCGCCGCCGAGCTGCGCGGCAAGATCGCGTCCGCGCTCTCGGAGCGCTTGCAGGCAGACCCGACGAACGCGCATTTGCAGCGCCAGCTGCTGCGCGTCTATCGCGCGGACATCAAGACCGTGGACGCGTTCTGCACGGCGCTGCTGCGCGAGAACTGCCATCTGCTCGGCGAGGACGAGAACCACCGCACGCTGCGGCCGGATTTCCGCGTCCTCGACGAGCAGGACGCCGCGGCGCTGCGGCAGCGCGTGCTGACGCGGACGCTCGACCGGTTTTACGAGGGCTTGGAGCCCGGAGACGGCGGCACGCTGCTTGCCGACACGCTCGGCGCGGGACGCGACGACCGCGCGCTGGCCGCGCTGGTGCTGGAGCTTTACGACAAAGTCCAGGCGCAGCCGTATCCCGCGCGCTGGCTCGGAGAGCAGGAGTCGCGATGGGAGTCGGCGCCGGAGCGCATCGACGATACGCCGTATGGCGAATTGCTGCTGCGGGGCATACGCGATAAGGCGCTTCACTGGGCGGCGCTTTTGGAGCGCGGCGCGGGCGAGATGGCGGGCGACGGGAAGCTTGCCGCGAGCTATGCGCCGGACTTCCGCTCCGCCGCCGGCGCGCTGTACGCGCTCGCTGAGGCGGCGGAGCGCGGCTGGGACGACGCAAGGGCGCATATGGTCGCGTTCCCGCGCCTGACCGCCGCGCGGAAGCCCTATGACGAGGCGCTTAAGGATCGCATGAAGCGGCTTTGGGATATGAGCCGCGCAAGCGTCGGCAAGTTTGACGCGTGGTTTGCCGCGTCGAGCGTCGAGGCGGCGGACGATCTGCGCGCTATGGCGCCCGCGATGATTGCGCTGCTGCGGCTGACGGCGGAGTTTTCCCGCGCGTATCAGACCGAGAAGCGCCGCCGCAACGCCGCCGACTTTTCCGATCAGGAGCACGAGGCGATCCGCCTGCTGGTGGGGGAGGACGGCAAGCCGACGGAGCTGGCGAAAACCGTCGGCGAACGCTACCGCGAGATCATGGTGGACGAGTATCAGGACGCGAACGAGGTGCAGAACTGCATCTTCGAGGCGGTATCCCGCGACGGGACGAACCTTTTCACGGTCGGCGACGTCAAACAGAGCATCTACCGGTTCCGCCTTGCCGATCCGACGATCTTCTTGGACCGTTACAACACCTACCCCAACGCCGCCGGCGCGCGGGAGGGCGAGCGCGCGAAGCTGATTTTGTCGCGGAACTTCCGCTCCCGCAAAGAGGTGCTGGACGCGGCGAATTTCATCTTTTTTAATATTCTCTCCGTCGAGATGGGCGAGCTGGACTACGGCTCCGACGAGGCGCTGTACCTCGGCGCGGACTATCCCGAAAACGAGGCCTGCCGGACCGAGTTTCACCTCCTGAACGTCGGCAAACAGGACGACGGGGGGCGCGTCCGCGCAAGCGAGGCGGAAGCGGCGTTTGTCGCGCAGTACATACGCGAGCTGCTCGACGGCGGCTTCACCGTTACCGACGATCAGACGCGTTTGCCGCGTCCGGCGCGCGAGGAGGACGTCGTGATCCTCATGCGCTCGCCGCGCGCAAGGCTGCCGGAGTACCGCCGCGCGCTCGCCGCGCGGGGCTTGGCCGTTTCCGCGGATACGGGCGAGGACTTTTTCGCCGTTATGGAGGTCGCGGTCGTGTTCGCGCTGCTACAGGTGCTTGACAATCCGCGTCAGGACGTGCCGCTCATCGCGGTGCTGCGCTCGCCGCTGTTCGGCTTCACCGCCGACGAGCTGGCGCTGCTGCGCGGGCGCCATAAGGATGGCGACTTCTACGACGCGCTGCTCGAAAGCGGGAACGACAATGCGCGGCAGTTCCTTGCGACGATCCGCGAGCTGCGCGAGGCGGCGCAGCGCATGAGCGTCCGGCAACTGCTCTCGCATATCTATGACAAATGCAATGTGCTCGGCGCGTTCGGCGCGATGCCGGGCGGGCGGGAGCGCAAAGAAAACCTGCTCGCGTTCGCCGCGCTTGCCGAGCGCTTCGAGGAGTCGGGGTACCGCGGATTGTTTGCTTTCGTGTCGCATGTCCGCGACCTGCAGGAGGGCGGCGGCTTCAACGCGCCGAAGGCGGCGCAAAGCGCCGGCGGCGTACGCGTCATGAGTATTCACAGCTCCAAGGGGCTGGAATTTCCGATCGTGATCCTTGCCGACCTCGCCAAGGGCTTTAACAACATGGACTTCGCCGCCTCCGTGCTGGTGCATCCGAAGCACGGGCTCGGCCCCGAGCGCGTGGACGCCGCGCGGCGCATTCGCTATCCGACGGCGGCGCGTCAGGCGATCGAGCGCACGCTCCGGCGCGAGACCAAGGCGGAGGAGCTGCGGCTTCTGTACGTCGCGATGACACGCGCGAAGGAAAAGCTGGTCATGGTACATACGCAGGCGAACGCGGCGAAGCGCGTCGCGGATTTGCTGGCAACGGCGTCGTGTCCCGCGCTGCCGGAGTCGGTGGACGAGGGCAAGTGCCTCGGCGATTGGATCATGCTGCCGCTCCTGTGCCGCGCCGAAGCCGAGCCGCTGCGCGCGTTGGCAGGGTTTGACGCGCCGCGGCTCGCGGCGACGGATGATTCGACGTGGCTGGTAAAAACGCATGATATATTTGGCAATGCCGAACAACCTGCCGAAACAGAGAGCGCTGCCGAGCTGCCGCCCGACGAGGAGCTGCCGCTGGATATGGCGGCGCTGACGTGGGTCTACCCGCACACGGCGGCGACGGAGCTGAGCGCGAAGCTGACCGCGACGCAGCTCAAAGGCCGCGCGCTCGACGACGAGATCGCGGAGAATGCGGAACCTTCGGCGGAAACAAAAGTACCGCCGCGGCTGAGGAGCCTGACGACGCCGCGTTTCCTCGCGGGCGAGACGAAGCTCACGGGCGCGGAGCGCGGCACGGCGATCCACCTTGTGATGGAGCACCTCGACTTTGGCTGCGAAGCGACGGAACAGGCGGTGCGCGAACAGATCGGCGCTATGCGCGATAAGCGCCTGCTGACGCCGGAGCAGGCGGAGGCTGCCGACGCGCGCGCCATCGCGCGGTTCCTGCAAAGCGGTATCGCGGCGCGTATTCGCGCGAGCGCGAAGGTAGAGCGCGAATACCGATTCTCGCTGCTCGCTTCCGCCAAAAGCTACGACAGCCGCGCCGGAGCGGACGACGAGGTGCTGTTGCAGGGCGTTGTGGACTGCTTCTTCGAGGAGGACGGCGGTCTGGTCGTGCTCGACTTTAAGACCGACCGCATCACAAGCGCTGAAACGGCCGCGCGCGCGGCGTATTACCGCGGGCAGCTGGAAACGTATTCCCATGCGTTGGAGCGCATTATGGGCATGCCGGTCAGGGAGAAGCTGCTGTACTTTTTCGCGACAGATGAATGTACGGCGCTTTGATGCTTTAAAGAATCAAATTTTTTCTTGACTTTTGGAGCGGGAACCGATATAATCAGCCTTGAACAGTCGATCAATGCGGCGCAGCCTTGCGGCTGTGCCGCATTTCATTGGAGGAGAAGCGATGATCGTCATACTCAAACAGGAAACGCCGAACGAAAAGCGCGACCAGCTAGTGGATTGGCTCAAAAAACAAGGCTTCGGCGTGGACGTGTCCGAGGGCGAGTACCAGACGGTGCTCGGGCTCATCGGCGATACGGCGCGCCTTGACGCGGAGCTGATCGAGACGCTCGGCTTTGTCGATTCGGTCAAACGCGTTACAAAGCCGCCGAAGCGCGACGTGGAGGAGATGACCGTCGGCGTTGTCGGCCTCGGGCTGATCGGCGGCTCGCTCGCCAAGGCGTACCACGCGGCGGGCGCGAGGGTGCTTGCGTGGAACCGCAGCGAAAGCACGCTGGATTTCGCGATCATCAGCGAGGCGGTGGACGGGAAGCTGACAAGCGAGAACATCGGGGAGTGCGACCTTGTGCTGCTCTCCATTTACCCGCAGGGCAGCATCGACTATCTGCGCTCCGTCGCGCCGTATATCGGTCGAAAGCCGCTGGTCGTCGACTGCTGCGGCACGAAGCGGGACGTCTGCGCCGCTTGCTTTCCGCTCGCGGAGGAGTTCGGCTTTACGTTCGTCGGCGGGCACCCGATGGCCGGTACGCACTTTTCGGGCTTTCAGGCCGCGCGGGAGGATATGTTCCGCGGCGCGCCGATGGTGCTCGTGCCGAAGGACGGCGATGACATCGCGCTGCTCGAACGCGCGAAAAAACTGCTCCAGCCCGCCGGCTTCGGCTACTTCAGCGTCACGACGCCGGAAAAGCACGACCGCATGATCGCGTTCACCTCGCAGATGGCGCACGTCGTGTCAAACGTGTATATCAAGAGCCCGACCGCGGGCTCGCACAAGGGCTTTTCCGCCGGCAGCTACCGTGACATGACGCGCGTGGCGTGGCTCAATCCGGGC
>JAFTGG010000190.1 GCA_017458025.1 Oscillospiraceae bacterium
AGGCGATATAGATGGCCAGCTGCTCCAGGGTGCGCCGGCGCAGGTCGGCCGGCGTCTGGCGCACGGTGATGGTGTGCATATCCGCCATGAAGTAGTAGCAGTCAAACTGCTCACTCCGCTCCGCCCAGTTTTTGATGGCGCCCAGGTAGTTGCCCAGGTGCAGGTCGCCGCTGGGCTGGATTCCGGAGAGCATCGTTTTCTTCGCAGTGTTTTCGTCCATGAATGGTTTCCTTTCTCTCTGCGTAATAATCCGAGTATAAGGATACCACACTTTTCCGAAAAGCACAAGTTCCTTGACAATTCTTCCTGTCAATTATAAAATGCTAAGGATATTTTTCCCGGAGGTATTCCTATGGCTATCGACAACGCCTATTTCGATATCATGGAGGGTAAGATCCCGCACGGCAGGACCCGCACGCGTTTCGCGCCCTCGCCCACCGGCTACATGCACGTCGGCAACCTGCGCACCGCGCTTTACACCTACCTCATTGCGCGGCACGACAAGGGCACGTTCATTCTCCGCATCGAGGACACCGATCAGGGCCGCCTTGTCGAGGGCGCGACCGACGTCATCTACCGCACGATGGAGGAATGCGGCCTTGAACACGACGAAGGCCCCGACGTCGGCGGCCCCGTCGCGCCGTATATCCAGTCCGAGCGCCGCGACACCTACGGCAAGTACGCGGAGCTGCTCTGCGAGCGCGGCCACGCCTACTACTGCTTCTGCGAAAAGACCGAATCCGCCGAGGATACGGGCGAGTTTGCGCGCGAGGAAAACCCCTGCCGCAGCCTTTCTCTCGCCGAGGCGAAGGCGCGCGTCGCCGCCGGCGAGCCCTACGTCGTCCGCCAGCGCATCCCGCATGAGGGCACGACCACGTTCCGCGACGCGAGCTTCGGCGACGTGACCGTGGAGAACAAGACGCTGGACGACCAGGTGCTCCTGAAGCGCGACGGCCTGCCGACCTATAACTTCGCCAACGTCATCGACGACCACCTCATGGGCATCACCCATGTCGTGCGCGGCAGCGAGTACCTGTCCTCCGCGCCGAAGTATAATCTGCTTTATGAGGCGTTCGGCTGGGAGATCCCGACCTACGTCCACTGCTCCCCCGTCATGCGCGACGCGCAGCACAAAATGAGCAAACGCAACGGCGACCCGAGCTATGAGGATCTCAAGGCGCAGGGCTATCTCACGCCCGCCATTTTGAATTATGTCGCGCTGCTCGGCTGGTCGCCGCGCGGCGACAGGGCCGAGCAGGAGTTCTTCACCACCGACGAGCTGATCGAGTGCTTCGACCTCGCGGGCATCTCCAAGTCTCCCGCCATCTTCGACATAGAGAAGCTCAAATACTTCAACGCCAACTATATCCGCTCGCTCGCGCCCGAGGATTTTGCCAAGGCCGCAGAGCCTTACATCCGTCAGGCGGTCAAAAACGAGGCGTATTCCGTTTCTGAAATCGCCGCGCTTTTGCAGGCGCGCTGCGAGGTTTTGACCGACATTCCGGAGAAGGTCGATTTCTTCGACGCGCTGCCCGAGTACAGCGTCGACTTCTACACCAACAAAAAGTCCAAAACCGACGCCGCCGTGTCGCTCGACATGCTGCAAAAGGTGCTGCCGAAGCTCGAAGGGCTCGCGGAGTGGACGAACGACGCCATCCATGACACGCTGGTTTCTTATGCCGAAGAGCTGGGCGTCAAGAACGCGACGCTGATGTGGCCGCTTCGCATCGCGGTGGCGGGCAAGCTGGTCACGCCCGGCGGCGCGGTGGAAATTTGCCATATTTTGGGCAAGGACGAAACGATCCGCCGCGTCAGGGCGGGCATCGGGAAGCTCTCATGAACGAGCAGCAGACGCTCAAGGCTTTCTTTGCGCTGCCTCCGCGGCTGTGGGAACTGATCCGCAGCACCGCCGCTGCGTTCGTACTGCTCATTATGATCGGCTTCACGCTCGGCATGCTGCGGCCGGAGGCGGTCGAGCCTTTGATGCGCATGTTCACCGACGCCGCGGCAAGCGCCGGACTGTATCAGGTCGAAGGCGGCGTGCTGATGGCGACCATTCTGGCAAACAACCTGCTGTCTCTGCTGCTGATCATCGCGGCGGGGTTGGTGCCGGTCCTGCGGCTGAGCGCGCTTTCGCTGGGGCTCAACGCGATGCTCATCGGCGGGCTCGCCGCCTATTACCGGACCTCCGGTCTCGGGCTTGCCGCGTACCTTGCCGGCACGCTGCCGCACGGGCTCACGGAGCTGACGGCGCTGGTGCTCTCCTGCGCCGCGGGCTTCTATCTCTGCTACGCGGTGAACGGCGCCGTCTTCGGCGACGGCTCCGCGCAGCGCGTCGCGCGGGTCCTGAGCGAATGTCTGCGCGTTTATACGCATTGGGTCGTGCCGCTGCTGGTCCTCTCCGCGTTTTTGGAGGCGTTCGTCACGCCGCTCATCTTTAATCTGTTCCTGTAGAGGAAACGGCCAGACTCGCGCGGGTCCGGCGAGCACGTCGCCGATTTGTTGATTCCCGATGCAATTTTTCACGCTTGACCTTGCAAACAGGGGCAAAGTGTGGTAGGATACTCATGCTTTATCATTGGAAAAAATACCAATTGAAAAGGAGAACAAATATGTACAGTTCCAAGGTCGAAAAAGTCATCGCGCGCGAGATCATCGACTCCCGCGGCAACCCCACCGTTGAGGCGGACGTCCTGCTCGACGACGGCGTCATCGGTACCGGCGCGGCTCCCAGCGGCGCTTCCACCGGCGAGTTCGAGGCGCTCGAACTCCGCGACGGCGACAAGAAGCGTTTTGGCGGCAAGGGTGTGACCAAGGCAGTCGAAAACGACAACACCGTCCTAAACAAGGCCCTCGCCGGCAAGGACGCCTACAACATCTACGCCATCGACAAGGCGATGCTCGAAGCCGACGGCACGGACGACAAGTCCAAGCTCGGCGCGAACGCGATCCTCGCCGTCTCCATCGCGACGGCGCGCGCGGCCGCGAACGACCTCGACATTCCTCTCTACCGCTATCTCGGCGGCCAGAACGCCAACACCCTCCCCGTCCCGATGATGAACATTCTCAACGGCGGCGCCCACGCGGACAGCTCCGTCGACACGCAGGAGTTCATGATCATGCCTGTCGGCGCGCCCTCCTTCAAGGAAGGTCTGCGCTGGTGCGCGGAGGTCTTCCAGACGCTCAAGGGCCTCATCAAGGAAATGAAGGACGTCACCGCCGTCGGCGACGAGGGCGGCTTCGCTCCCAACAGCCTCGGCGGCGATGAGGACGCCATCGAGCTGATCCTCAAGGCCATCGAGAAGGCCGGCTACAAGCCCTATGACGATTTCGTGCTCGCTATGGACGCGGCTTCCTCCGAGTGGAAGAGCCCCAAGGGCAAGGGCTTCTATCACCAGCCCAAGAGCGGCAAGGACTTTACCAGCGACGAGCTGATCGCTCACTGGGAGAGTCTGATCGACAAGTATCCCATCTGGTCCATCGAGGACGGCCTTGATGAGGAGGATTGGGACGGCTGGAAGAAGATGACCGAAAAGCTCGGCGGCAAGTGCCAGCACGTCGGCGACGACCTGTTCGTCACCAACGTCAAGCGTCTGGGCAAGGGCATCGAGAACGGCTCCGCCAACTCCATTCTCATCAAGCTCAACCAGATCGGCTCCGTCAGCGAGACGCTCGACGCGATCAAGATGGCGCACAAGGCGCACTACACCGCCATCGTCTCCCACCGCTCCGGCGAGACCGAGGACACCACCATCGCCGACCTCGCCGTCGCGCTCAACGCCGGCCAGATCAAGACCGGCGCTCCCAGCCGCAGCGAGCGCGTCGCGAAGTACAACCGTCTCCTCCGCATCGAGGAGGAGCTCGGCGACGCCGCTGTGTACGCCGGCAAGAACGCGTTCAACATTAAAAGATAAAACACCGAAATTGTTTTAAAAAGGGCTCCGCGTACCGCGCGGAGCCCTTTTGCAACCATCGGTTGCGCGATTTCCAGCCATTTTTGGTGGATCGCAACCGCAATTTCTGCTATGCTTTTCCCATCGAAAGGAGACATAGCCAATGGAATTCAGAGAAGTACTTGGGCAACTGCGTCGTGAACGGGGCATGAATCAGGAGCAGCTTGCCGAGCAGATCGGCGTGTCGCGCCAGGCGGTCAGCAAGTGGGAGACCGGCGAGGCGTCGCCCGACCTGCCGAACCTGCTCGCCCTCGCCGACGCGCTGGACGTGAGCCTCGATGTTCTGTGCGCTCGCGCGGAGCGCGACGCCGCTCCCCCGCCGCCCGTCGCGGAAGCGCCCGTGCCGAAAAAGAAGCGCCGGTGGATCGGCGCGCTGATTGCCGCAATCGTGATTGGTATGCTGCTCCCGATCTTGCTTGCTCTCGTAAACTATGCGCGGATCGAGACGGCGACTGATGAGGACAGCGCCTATATCGCCTTGGACACGAAAACATACCTGAGCCTTGCCGAATCCATGTCCACGCCGGAGTTCACACTGATGGACGGCGATCCGCGGCTCATCTTCCGCCTGTTCTGCGCCGCGGAACACGCTGGGGACTTCCTCTACAGCTTCCAGCTTCTTGACGAGGCGGGCAATGTGTACGCGGGCGTCGCCGAATATCAGGACGGCATGGTAAGCGGAAGCGTATCCCTGTTGAACCGGACCGCAGCTCGCTTTACCGCGTGCCTGCACGTTCGGGACGAACGGGATGGCTCTCTGTTGATCCCCCTCGCGTCGAACGTGACGCTCGACTTCTCCACCAACAGCGTCACATGGACGCCGGTGTTGGCACAATAGCAAACGGAGCGGGACTTCCCGCTCCGTTTTTTCATCGTTCAAATTTCTTCAGCACCGCGGCCTTCCACTTCCCTTTTCCGCCGTACGGATGCTCGCGCAGCGGCAGGTTGAATTTCGTCGAGCCGATCAGTACCGTCGAGGGGTGCGTGAACTCACGGAAGCCCCATTCGCCGTGGTAGGCTCCTATGCCGGAGTGTCCGGTACCGCCGAACGGCACGCCCTTGACCATCAGGTGCAGGCACACCTCGTTGATGCACCCGCCGCCGTACTGCTGCGACGACATCGTCCGCTTCGCCCACGCCATGTCGCGCGTGAACAGGTACAGCGCCAGCCCGTGCTCTCGCGACGCGATCGTGTCCATCAGCGCGTCAATAGCGGTATCTTCATACGTCACCACCGGCAGCAGCGGCGAAAACAGCTCGTGGTTGACGATCTCCTCGCCGACGCCCACGGGATAGATGATGGTCGGCGCGTACTTGAGCGTGTCCGCGTCGCCGTTCCCGCCGTAGACGATGCGGTCGCGGTAGCGTTCCGCCTCGTCCGCGCACTTGCGGTAGGCGTCCCATGTAATGAGGCGCGGGTACTCGGGATTGTTCAGCGGGTCGTGGCCGATCTGCTTCGTGAACGCCTTTTGCAGCTCCGCGACAAATTCGTCCGCGACCTCCTTCGCCACCGCGACCTGGTTGATATTGATACAGATTTGCCCGCTGTTGCAAAGCTTGAAGAACGCGATCTTCCGCGCCGCGTCCCGTAAATCCGCGTCCGCGCGCACGACGCACCAATTTCCCGTTTCGCCGCCCAGCTCCAGCGCCACGGGCGTGAGGTTCTTTGCCGCCTCCGCCATGACATGCTTGCCCACGCGCGGCGAGCCGGTGTAAAAGATTTTGTCAAACCGCTCGGCAAGGCACAGGTCGGCGACGTCGTGCCCGCCGTCGAGGACGACGCAGTATTCCTCGGGAAACGTCTGCCTGATCAGCCTTTGCAGCGCCGCCGTACAGTTGGGCGACTTGGAACTCGCTTTGATGACCGCCGTGTTGCCGCCCGCGATGGACGCGACCAGCACGCCGAGGGACAGCAGAATCGGGAAGTTGAACGGGCTGATGATGAGCGACACGCCATAGGGCAGCTTGTAAACCTTCGTGACGACGCTCGGAAAGCACACGAGACCGCTGAAATGCGTCTCCGGCTTCGCCCACTTTTTGAGGCCGCGGATCGTCTCGTTGATCTCGACGATCAAGCTGCCGATATCGCAGAAATACGCCTCTGCCTCGCTTCTGCCGAGGTCGGCGGCGAGCGCGTCCGTCAACTCCTTCTCATGTACCAGCACCGACGTTTTGAGTTTTCGCAGCTGCTCGATACGCCACTCCACGTCAAGCGTCCGGCCGGAGCGAAAATATGCCCGCTGCCGTTCGGCAATGCCGTGTATGCTGTCTTTTGTCCACATGGCCGTTCCTCCTAGCGTTTCCCACCCAGCGCGTCCTCCAGCTTTTCGAGGGCGCGTTTTTCAATACGCGATACATAACTTCTGCTGATGCCGAGCTTCGCCGCGATCTCACGCTGCGTACGCGGCATGTGTCCGCCGAGACCGTAGCGCAGCGAGACGATCTCCTCCTCCCGCGGCGTCAGACACTCATGAACGAGCGTTCTGATCCGAACGCAGTCCTCTTTGTCCTGCAAGTCGGCGTACATCGTGTCGTCCACGCCGACAATGTCCATGAGATAGAGCGAATTGCCGTCCTTGTCCGTGTCGATGGAATCGGATAACGAAACTTCGTTTTGCGATTTCTTCTTGCTGCGGAAATACATCAATATCTCATTTTCAATGCACTTCGCGGCGTAGGTCGCAAGTCTCGTATTTTTCTCCGGCTTGAAGCTGGAAATCCCCTTGATAAGCCCGA
>JAFTGG010000191.1 GCA_017458025.1 Oscillospiraceae bacterium
CTTTCAGACTGTAGACAAAAGCCTCGCAGAGTTTCGCGTCCGCAGGCGCGAAAGAGCTTTGATCGTTTTTTCTGACGACATGCGCGTCAGAAAAAACTCTTTGCGCGGAGCGAACGTGCGATTTGTCCGTGTAAAGCGGACAAATCGTGCGCTGAGCGGAGTGAAGCCTTTTCGTCGGCAAAGGCTTTTGCCTTTGTCGACGATTTGAAAGGAACGGCGTCAGCCGTTCCTTTTTTTGTACGTCAGATACCCTTCGAGCATCAGCGACGCGGCGACCGCGTCGACGGTCTTTTTGCGCTCTTTGGCGCGTTTGCCGTTGTTCGCGAGGATATTGTGCGCGTCGATGGTCGTGCGCCGCTCGTCCCAGAGCGCGACGGGAAGCCCCGTCGCGGCGCGGAGCTGTTCCGCGAACGCCTCCGCCTTTTCGGCGCGCGGGCCGCGGGTGCCGTCCATGTTGAGCGGGTGGCCCAGCGCCAGCTCCGTGACCTCATGCTCGGCGATCAGCTTTTGCAGCTGCTCGACCACCGCCTCGGGGCGGTACGCGGTGACGACGGTGGAAAACCCGCAGAGCGTCAGCGTGCGGTCGGAGACCGCGACGCCGGTGTGGGCGTCGCCGTAGTCGATGGCCATGATCTTCATGCCTCGCCCTCCGGCGCGGCGCTTTCCGCGGCCTCGGGCAGCTCTTGCCCCTTCATCTTGAGCTCCTCCCACTGCGCGCGGGTGATAAGCAGCGCTCGCGGCTTCGAGCCCTCGAACGGGCCCACGATGCCGCGTTCCTCCATCTGGTCGACGATGCGCGCGGCGCGGGAATAGCCGAGCTTCAATCGGCGCTGGAGCATCGACACCGACGCCTGTCCGGTTTCGAGCACGACCTCGATGGCGGCGCTGAGCATCTCGTCGGCGTCGTCGGCGGGCGCGTCGGTTTCCGGCGCGGACGCGCCCTTGCCGCCGCCGCGCTCCTTCTCGGCGACGTTCTGCTCGATCTTGTCGATCACGTCCTTGTCGTAGCTCGCCTCGCCGTTCTCCTTGACGAAGCTGACGACGCGCTCGATCTCGTCCGCGGAGATGAAGCAGCCCTGCACGCGGCGGGGCTTGCCCTCGCCGAGCGGCGCGTAGAGCATATCGCCCTTGCCGACAAGCTTCTCCGCGCCGGCGTTATCGAGGATAATGCGGGACTCTAAGCTCGACGCCACCGCGAACGCGATGCGGCTCGGGATATTGGCCTTCATCAGGCCGGTGATGACGTCGGCGCTCGGGCGCTGCGTCGCAATGACGAGGTGCATGCCCGCCGCGCGGCCCATCTGCGCGACGCGGCAGATCGACTCCTCGACCTCCTTCGCCGCGACGAGCATTAGGTCGGCCAGCTCGTCGATGACGACCACGACCGTCGGGAACTTCCGCATTTCGGGATCGGTCTCGGCGAGCTTGTTATAGGCGGACAGCTCCTTGACGCCGTGGTTCGAGAACAACTGATAACGCTTCATCATCTCGTACACCGCCCACTGCAGCGCGCCGGCGGCCTTCTTCGGGTCGGTGACGACGGGAATGAGCAGATGCGGGATCCCGTTGTACGGCGCGAGCTCGACCATCTTCGGGTCGACCATGATGAAGCGCACGTCCTCCGGCGTCGATTTATAGAGCAGCGAGACGATCAGCGAGTTGGTGCACACCGATTTGCCGGAGCCGGTCGTGCCGGCGATGAGCACATGCGGGAACTTCGCGATGTCGCCGACGATGGGGCTGCCGTTGATGTCTTTGCCGACGGCGAACGCGACGCCGGACTTGTGATTCGCGAACGCGCCCGACTCCAACACGTCGCGGATATGCACGGCGGTGACGAGCTTATTCGGCACCTCGATACCGACGACGGAAATTTTGTCGGGGATCGGCGCGATGCGCACGCCCGTTGCGCCGAGCGCAAGGGCGATATCGTCCTGCAGGTTGGTGATCTTCGAGAGCTTGACGCCCTGTTCGAGCGTGAACTCGTAGCGCGTGACGCTCGGCCCGCGCACGACGTCGCCGGCGGCCGCCTCGACGCCGAAGCTCTTGAGCGTTTCGGCGAGGCGGCGGGAGTTGTTGCGCAGCTCCGCGCCCGCGGCCTCGGCGCTGCCGCCCACGCCTTGCTCCAGAAGCGTAATGGGCGGGTAGCGGTACTCGCTCGCTTTGTTTTCCGCGCCCTCGATCTCGGCTGCGACCTCCGCGGCCGCTTTTTGCACCTCGGCGCTCGACGGCTTGTCCGCTTTCGGTTCGGCGGGCGCGGGCGGCTCGATGGGATCGAGCTTCGGCACGGCGGCGGGCGCGGGCGGCTCGGCGGCGGGAGGAGGCGCGGCGGCAATGACAATGTTCGGCTCCTTCACGGGCTTGGCTTCCGGCTCCGACGCGGGCGCGTCGGTCAACAGCTCGTCCGGCGTGCGGACGTGGTCGTCTTTCTTGCGGAAGAAGCCGGCCCCGGGCAGGACGGGCATGTCCGCCTTCGGCTCCGGTTGGGGCAGCGGGTCGTCGACGGGAATGTCGATGCTCGGCTTCGCCTTGGCGAATCTGGCGGGACGCGCGGGCACCTTTTCCGGCTTATCCGGCTTCTCCTCCGGCTCGTCATAGGGTACGAGCTCGTGGCTCTTGACCGCGTCGACGATGGCGGCGGGCGTCAGCCGCAGCGCCGCCATGAGGCACGCGACGAACGCCACGACAAAGACGGTCAGCGTGCCGACCTTGCCCAGCACCGCGTGGAAGCCGACGGCGAGCGCGCCGGAGAGCGCGCCGCCCGATTCGAGCGCCAGCCCCGACGCCCAGAGCGATTTGAGCAGCCCTTCGGAGTCGGGCGCCGCCTCCATCGTGGCGATATGGACAATGGCGCCCAGCATCACCGGCAGCAGCAGCGAGCAAACAAGGTGCGGCGCGACCGGACGCCCGCGGTGGAGCAGCAGGATCCACGATGCGATCAGCAGCGCGGGCAGCGCGGCGTACCAGCCCCAGCCCGACAGGCCGCGGCAGAGCATGTAGAGCCATTTGATGAACAGCGCGTCGTGCTGGTAGTAGCTGATCCCGACAAACAGCGCCAGCAGCAGGCAAATGACGCCGCCGACCTCGCGGCGGACCGGCTGCTTTTTCGGCGCCGCCTTGCGTTTGCCGCCGCCGCTGCGCGTCGGGGCGCCGCGGCTGCGCGAGGAGCTGCTTTTTGTGGTTTTCTTCTGTGTGGTCATGGCGTTATCCTTTCGTTAGCCCGCAAAGGTGAAGACAAGCACTAAGATACCGACCGCCCAGCAGTAGTAGGCGAACACGCCGAAGCGGCCCCTGTCGGCGATATAGCGCAGAAGCCTGATACAGGCGTAGCCCACGACCGCCGCGACGCACACGCCGACAAGATAGATCGGTACGTCCTTCCAGACGATGCCGGCCCCAAGCGCGTCCTTGAGCGCGAGGATGTTCGCGCCGAGGATCGCGGGGATCGACATGAGGAACGAGTAGCGCACGGCGAAGCGGCGCTCAAAGCCCATGAAGCAGCCCGCCGTGATGGTCATGCCCGAGCGGGAGATACCGGGGCAGGTCGCGATTGCCTGCGCGACGCCGACGGCGAGCGCGTCGGTGAGCTTTGCGTTTTTTTCGCTCTTGCGCCCCTTCTTCACACCGTCGCAGAACCAGAGCATGAAGCCCGTGAACAGCAGCGCCGCGCCGACGAAATACATGCTGTCCGACAGCGCCTCGACCTTGTCCTTGACGGGCAAGACGAGGAACAGCGGCAGCGTGCCGGCAATGATGAGCAGGATCATGCGCCGCGCGGGCGGGACGCGCTTCGGCGTTGTGTGGTGAACGAGGTCGCCGACGCCGCGGAAAAATTCTGAAACGATGTCCTTGACGTCGCCCCAATAGGCGATAAACACCGCGACGAGCGTGCCGAGGTGGAGCAGCACGTCGAAAAACTCCGGGATCTCGGAGGCGCCCTCCATGCCGAGCAGGTGCTCCGCGATGGCGAGGTGGCCCGAGCTGGAGATCGGCAGGAACTCCGTGACGCCCTGAATGACGCCGAGCAGAATGGAATGAAGCAGACTCATCGGTAACAATGCCCTTTCTGCACAAATTCTTACACATATACTATAACACAGCCGAACGGAAAATACCACCATGATTTTGCGCGGCGCGATTTCGCACAGCGGACCGGCCGTCGCCATAGAATGGTTCGAGAGAAAAGGCGGGGGAGGTGAGACGATGGCCTTTTCCGACCGGGAACTCCTCGCGCGCCTGATCGAGTGCGAGGCGGGCGGCGAGGGCGACAGCGGCATGAAAGCCGTGGCGGGCGTCGTGATGAACCGTGTGGAGGCGTCGGGCGGCGAATACGCCCGCGTCGGGCAGAGAAGTATCCGCAACATCATCATGCAGCCCGGGCAGTTCGTCTGCGCGAGCGACGTGGTGGGCGGGGTCTACAATCCGCAGAACATATACAATATGCGGCCCACCGACGTACATTACTACATCGCCGATTGGGCGATCGCGGGCAACCGTATCCCCGAGGTGGGCGAGGCGCTGTGGTTCTTTAATCCCTATTCGCCCTACTGCCGCCCGTACTTCCCAACGGAGGTGGGCGAGTTCCGCGCCCGCATCGGCGACCATTGCTTCTACACGCCGACGGCGGCGTATTTCGATACCTGAAAGGAAGGATATGGATATGACAACGAATCAAAGCTGCGCGCCGGCGCAGCGGAATCACTTTCAAGGCAACGGCAGCTGCGACGCGGCGCGCGAGGCAAACAAGCGCGCGGACCATCAGGCCGCCGCGGCAACCGGCATGGAGAGCGAGATCGCGCCGTATACCGCCGCGGAGCTGCAGCAAATGCAAAGCGGCGGCGCGTTCGGCCAGCTGGCGCCATACAACGGCGCGGAGTCCGATATGATCTACGACGGCTACGGCACCGACCACGACCACACGGGAAACGAGGAGGACGGCATGACCAGCATTCCGCAGGACAGCTTCAACGAGCCGCTGACCGCCGACGAGGCGGCGCGCAACTCGTGGCGGGCGCTGCTGGCGCGCAACGTCGGGCGCAATGTGCTGGTGCAGTTTCTCATGGGCACGCAGAACATGGTGACCGTTGAGGGCGAGCTGTATGAGGTCGGCACCGACTACATCGTGATCTACCAGCCGCTCTGGGACAGCCACATCACCGCCGATCTCTACTCGGTGAAGTTCGTGGAGTTTCGCGAACCGCCCGGAGGCATGATCCTCAATTGATACGAGTCCGCAATGAAAATAAGATATTTTCATTGCAGCCGCTGGGCTACGCACATCGCGCGTCTCATGTATTTCAGTATGACGCAAAAAAGGTCTTTGCCGAGCGGCAAAGACATTTTTCTTTGTGCAATTTTACGCCTTCTGCGCAACCTCGACCAGCTTCGCGAACGCGGCGGGATCGTTGATCGCCATTTCGCTGAGCATCTTGCGGTTGATCGTGACGTTCGCCTGCTTCAGGCCGTGCATGAACGTGGAGTAGTTCACGCCGTTCGCCTTGCACGCCGCGCTGATGCGGGTGATCCACAGGGAGCGGAAATCGCGCTTCTAGAGACGGCGGCCGACGGAGGCGAAGGTCAGGGACTTCATGACCTGCTCGTTGGCCATCTTATAGTGACGGGATTTATTGCCCCAATAGCCCTTCGCGAGCTTGAGGGTCTTGTTCCTTCTCTTGCGCGTCATCATCGCGCCTTTTACACGTGCCATATCATTAAGCTCCTTTCAGCGTACTTTCTTTTCAGTTATTTGTAGGGGATCATCTTTTCGATGGTCTTCTGCTTCGTCACGTCGGCATAGCCGCCCTGACGCAGTCTGCGCGTACGCTTGGTGGGCTTCTTCGTGAGAATGTGGCTCTTGAACGCTTTGGCGACCTTGATCTTGCCGGTCTTGGTCTTGTTGAAGCGCTTCTTCGCGCCGCTGTGAGTCTTCAGCTTGGGCATGGTTGTTGTTCTCCTTTTCTTTTAGGTTACTTTCCCGCCTTCGGGGCGAGGAAAATGGACATACTGCGTCCTTCCATTTTGGGTTCCTTCTCAAGGTTGGCAAGCTCGCGCGTCTGCTCGGCAAATTTGAGCAGGAGGTCGCGGCCGATCTCCGTGTGCGCCATTTCGCGGCCGCGGAAGCGGACGCTGACCTTGACGCGGTTGCCCTCGCTCAGGAACTTCTGGGCGTTTTTCAGCTTGGTATTGAAGTCGCCGACGTCGATGCCGGGCGACATGCGCACTTCCTTGATCTCGACGACATGCTGATTCTTGCGGGCTTCCTTCTCGCGTTTGCTCTGTTCAAAACGGAACTTGCCGTAGTCCATGAGCTTGCACACGGGAGGATTGGCCTGCGGAGAAATCTTGACAAGGTCGAGGCCCTGCTCGTCGGCGATCTCAAGCGCCTGCGCGGCGGACATGATGCCGAGCTGCTCGCCGGTAGAGCCGATCAGACGGATCTCGCTGTCGCGGATTTCCTCGTTGAGCTGATGCACATTGCTGCTAATACCGAAGCACCCCCAAAAATGGATTTAGGCAAAGAAAAACGAGCGCGAAAAGCCGCACCCGCAACAATAAGCGCAAGGAAACCGCAAACGGTTCCTTTGCCGCCGTATTGACCCCTTCGCTTCGCTGAGGGTGAGAACGGATGCGCCGTCCTTCTTTGTTTTGCGGAGGTATATTACCACGGGTAAGGCGCGTTGTCAAGTATTTTTTCGTATTCTTTTGGCGGAAATAGATAACAGCGGCTGCCGAAAACCGGATATATAATTTTCCGCTCTTGTATATTTTTCCTTTCCGGCGTCCATACTACGACTCGTAGCAGAACTTCGGAAAGGAGGTTTGCGCGATGAAGGGCAACAATCAGAACAACAACCAGAACCAGAACAACAATAACAACCAGAACAACAACCAGAATCAGCAGAATCAGAACAACAAGTAAAAAAGCGCGAAAAAACGCGGCGAAAGTCTTGTGCTTTCGCCGCGCGTACTATATAATGTGTTTGATTTTTGCGGCAATACCATAGATAAGGGGTACCTTGATTGATGCTTCAAGCGATATCGCTCTGGCTCCACGCCAGCGCGGCAGGCGAGTTCCTGCTGACGATGCTCATCTCCGCGGTTCCGGTGGTGGAGCTGCGCGGCGGGATACCGGCGGGCGTCGCGATGGGACTGCCGATTCCGCTGGCGCTGCTCGCGGCGGTGCTCGGCAACATGCTGCCCGTGCCGTTTGTGATCCTATTTATCCGCCGGATTTTCAAGTGGGTACGCGTACATATCCCCAAGCTCGGCGGCTTTGTCGACCGGCTTGAGGCGCGCGCTTACGCCAAAATGCGCAATGAGCGCCTCGTGCGCTATCAGGAGTGGGGGCTGCTGCTGTTTGTCGCCGTTCCGCTGCCCGGCACCGGCGCGTGGACCGGCTCGCTGATCGCGGCGCTGATGGATCTGCGGCTTAAAAATGCCGTGCCGGTCATTTTCACGGGCGTTGTGATTGCGGGATTCATCATCACCGTGCTGACCTATGGAGCGACTGTCGTATTATGAAGGTTTTGGTTGTATCGGATTCCCACGGCGACGTGGAGAATATGTGCCGGGCCGTCGAGCGGGAGCAGCCGCGCATGCTGCTGCACCTCGGCGACGGCTGGCGCGACGCGGAGCTGTTGGCGGAGCGCTATCCCGACCTGCCGATCGAGAAAGTGGCGGGCAACTGCGATTTCCGCGCCGGCGAGCCGGCGGTGCGGGTCATCATGATCGCCGGCAAGCGGATCATGCTCTGCCACGGGCACACGCTCGGCGTCAAGACGAACTTGAGCATGCTGCTGCGCGAGGCGATCGAGCGCAAGGCGGACGCGGCGCTGTTCGGGCATACGCACGAGCCGTTCGTCGATATCCGCGCGGGCGTTGTGATGCTCAATCCCGGCAGCGTCGGCAATTACCGCCGCCCGACCTACGGGACGCTGAGCTTTGAAGACGGGAAGTGCCTGCCCGCCACTTACATACTGAAATGAGAGGGGTCCGGCAATGCATTGGAAGCTTTTACGCCGCCTATCGGCGCTCGCGCTCTCCGCGCTGCTGACGCTGCCGCCGGCGGCGCCTGCCCTCGCGTCGGGCGAGACGGAGCGGGAGGCGTTTTTGGCGGAGCTTGCCGCGCTGCCGCACTATCAGGAGGAACGCGCGGAGCGGTATCTCGCCTACCTCGGCAGCGGGGAGTATACGCCGGAGCAGATTCTGCGTATTGTCAACACGGACAGCGACCTGACGCCCTATGAGGACATGGTCGAGGCGGACGTCTCCTACGGTATCCTGACGCTCGTGAACAAGCACCGCTACCTCGCGGAGTACGAGCCGGAGGCGCTGTCGGCGTTGGGGCAGTACGGCTCCTGGGGCTCGATGGAGAAAGAGGCGCGGAACGCGTTCGCGTCGCTCGCGGACGCGGCGGCGGCGGACGGGTACCGCATCTGGGGCGTGTCGCCGTACCGCAGCTATGAGCGGCAGCGCAGCATCTACAACAGCTATGTCAGGGCGCATGGGCAGGCGGAGGCGGATACCTACTCCGCGCGCCCGGGCTGGTCGGAGCATCAGACGGGCCTTGCGGTGGACGTGGCGGTGCGCGGACGCGGCTACGACGCGTTCGACGGTACGCCGGAGTGCGAGTGGCTGAAAGAACACGCGCATGAATTTGGCTTTATTCTGCGCTACGGCGAGGGAATGGACTACATCACCGGCTATATGTACGAGCCGTGGCATTACCGCTATGTCGGCGCCGAGGCAGCGGCGGTGATTTGGGAGAACGATTTGACGTTTGAGGAATATTACTATTATTATGTGATAGGCGATGAAGCGCTGCCGGAGGCGGCGCTTCATTGATTTTGACTGCCGTCGCGCGGCAGCCGCGGCATAGAAATGGCGTCGCAAGCTGCAAGCCTGCGATATTTTTTCGTATTTCGGGAACACTTCCTGTTAAGGCAGACCGCATCATTCGCGCGCGCAAATTCCGCAGGGCATGCGCCGGCGCGTGGCCGATGGGTTTTGGGACATATAGCGAGCATTTTCGCAAGCAGGATACGCGCGTCGAATTGTGCGGCGCTGCCTGCAAAAGGGAGGTTTGTCATGGCGACCGCGTTTGTGCGTACCATTTTATTATACTTTGTGTTGATCGTCGGCATTCGCGCGATGGGGAAGCGGCAGATCGGCGAGCTGGAGCCCATCGAGCTGGTGCTGATGCTGCTTATCTCCGACCTTGCCGCCGTGCCGATGCAGGATTTCGGCATCCCGCTGCTCAACGGCGTGGTGCCGATCGTCACGCTGCTGGCGCTGAGCATGCTGCTCTCGTTCTTTTCCATGCGGAGCGTCCGCTTCCATCGGCTCGTGTGCGGCAACCCGACGACGCTCATCAAGGACGGCGCGATCCAGCAGGACGCGATGCGCCGCAACCGCTTCACGCTCGACGAGCTGCTCGAGGAGCTGCGCGCCCAGAGCGTGACCGACCTCACGACGGTCAAGTACGCGGTGCTCGAAACGAACGGGCAGCTTTCGGTGATGCTCTATGCCGACGCCGCGCCCGCGACGCCGCGGCAGCTCGGAAAGCCGGTGAAGGACGACGTGTTTATTCCCGTCGTGCTCGTCAACGACGGGCGCGTGCTGAAAAACGGCCTGAAGGATAAGGGCCTCGACGAGGCGTGGCTCGACAAAACGCTCCGCGCCCACGGCTTTCGCAGCGCGCACGAGGTGCTGCTGCTGACAATCGACGGCGCGGGCAAGGTGCTGTGCGTCGGAAAGGACGGCGGGCGATGAAATATTTTTGGATCCCCGCCGCGATCCTGGCGGCGCTGGTGGCCGCGTCGCTCTGGAACGCGCGGCAGGTGGAGGCGGACATCACGCCGTGGCGCGAGGCGGCCGGGTACGCCATCGACGCGGCGGAGCGCGGCGGCTGGGACGCCGCGCTGGACGCCGTGCGCGAGACGCGGGACGACTGGTACGCGCATCATTCGTATTTTCACATCGTCATCGCCCACGACGAGCTGGACAAGGTGGACGCGCTGTTCGCCGAGGCGGAGAGCTTTGCCGTTGAGCGCGACATGGGCGAGTTCCGCGCCGAGATGTCGGAGCTGATCGTGCAGCTCGGTATCCTTGCGGAGACGCAGAAGCTGACGATACGAAACGTGTTATAAAAGGTCAGCCTTGCGGCTGACCTTTTTTCTTTGGATATGCTTTGGCAACATCGGTTAAATCAAGCAGGTAATCGGTGCTCACATGGTAATAGTTGGCAAGTTTTATCAAAACTTCAGTCGGAATATCGCGTTTTCCGGTTTCATAATTGCTGTAACAAGCTTGACTACAGCATAAATAATCGGCAATATCCTGTTGGTGCAGATCGCTGTCCTCGCGCAAATCCCGAATGCGATGATACACTCCATAACCCTCTTTGCAATAAGCTTATGGAGAGTATATGCAAAACAAAATGTTATATTGACATATATAACAAAACGTTATAAACTCGACGAAACACGAAACGTGTTATAAAAGGTCAGCCTTGCGGCTGACCTTTTTCAATCCCTTTTGGATATGGCTGCGGCTGATCGGTGCGTCCGACCAAGTAATCCAATGAAACATGATATTGGTCGGCAATCCTTACTAAAATTTCCAACTTGGGCTCACGCGTTTTCAGTTCATAGTTTTGGTATGTCTTTTCCGTAATGTTGCAGTATGTGGCAATCTGCCATTGTTTAAGCCCAGCCTCTTTTCTGCATTGCTTTAGCCGTCTTGCCAAAATTTCTTTCAAATTTATCACCTACAATTGTTCTTGACAAGACAATTGTGAGGGATTAGGATAGAAAATATACTAACAATCGTTGGCGTATAAAAATAAAGACGCGGGACGGTACGCGCACCATTCGTATTTTCACATCGTCATCGCCCACGACGAGCTGGACAAGGTGGACGCGCTGTTCGCGGAGGCGGAGAGCTTTGCCGTTGAGCGCGACATGGGCGAGTTCCGCGCCGAGATGTCGGAGCTGATCGTGCAGCTCGGTATCCTTGTGGAGACGCAGAAGCTGACGATACGAAACGTACTGTAAAAACCTGCAAGCCCTTGCGGGCTTGCAGGTTTTTAATCGCTTTCATCTTCGATATATTCTACGATATCTCCCACTTGGCAATGAAGGATTTTGCAGAACATCTCTATCGTATGTGTGGTGACGCTTTCATTTCGCTTTAATCTTGTGATTTGAGCAGGGCTGATATGATATTGATGAATAAGCGCGTATATAGTAATGCCGCGTTCTTTCATTACAACCCATAAATTGTTATATGAAATCATAACATTCAAGCCCTTTCATACTTGAATGTTAACCGAAATTAGTGTACATTAATATTAACCAATATCGGTTAATATTAAGGAGGTGCGTTATGGCAGACTATAAAAAGATGTACCATGAGCTGCTGATCGGCTCGGAGCAGGCCATCGCGGCGATAGACGAGGGGAGGCCGGACACAGCGAGGCAGCGCCTGATTATCGCGGAGCACCGCGCGGAAGAAACCTATGCCGCGACGGACGATAACGGCGAGGCGGAGGAAAGCGAGGAGGACCGCTTCGCAAAAATCATGGCGTCGTTCGAGCGGCTCACCGAGGAGGAGCGGCGGGCGCTGCGGTGGGTTTCGGAACACTATGAAATCCTACGGAAAATCACCGTGGGGGAGCCGCTCACGGCGGGGGAGATGGGCGCGCTGATCGAAGCGACTATGGATTACGGAGTTTACCCGTTGTTTTTTATCCATACGCGCAAGACCGAGCTGGACGAGACGATCGCGCTGGCCGCCGCCCAAGAACGCGTGGCGCGGAGGGCCGCGGAACGGCAGAAGCAATAAGCGGGCGCCCGGCAAATTGCCGGACGCCCGTTTATTACAGATTTTCAATCGCGAACCGGTGCCCCTTGCAGTGGGGGCAGGTACAGTACCGCGACGCGCCGCGCTCGACGAGGCGGAGCACCTTCGCCTTGCGCTTGTAGTCCCACGACGCGCCGCAGCCGAGGCAGCGCAGGCGGTAGTGATACGCTTCCGCGCGGCGGTTTCCGGCGTTGGGAAGCAGCGACGGATCGCAGCAGCGCTCGGGCGCGCAGCCGACCTCGCGGCACGCGGCCTTCCATACCGCGTCATGCCCGTGCTTCTCGCGCGGGCGGCGCAGCTTCACGAGCGCGTGGGCGTACTCATGGCGGATCGTATCGTAGAACACGTCGTCCGCGGCGGCCATCACGAAGTCGGAAATCGTGACGCACTCGACGGCGTTCCCGACGTACTTGCAACTGCCGAGGCGCTTCGACGCGCGCGTGGAGACCCGAAGCGCGACCGCCCTCGTATCGACGCCGCAGAGCGTGTCGAGCCGGTCGTATTCGCGGCGGATATCGTCTAAGGTGTGGCTCACTTTTCGTCCATCAGCTTGTTCAGCTCGTGCATAAAGTCGTCGATGTTCTGGAAGTGGCGGTGCACGGAGGCAAAGCGGACATAGGCGACCTCGTCGATGGGGCGGAGCTTCGCCATGACCAGCTCGCCGACGTAGTCGCTGCTGATCTCGCGCTCCAGGGAGTTCTGGAGCGTCTGCTCGATCTCCTCGCTCATCTTTTCGATCTGTTCGAGACCGACGCGGCGCTTCTCGCAGGCGCGGATCATGCTCGCCGTGACCTTTTCGCGGTCGAAGCTCTGGCGGCTGCCGTCCTTCTTGACGACGATCATCGGCAGGCTCTCGACCGTCTCGTAGGTGGTGAAGCGCTTGGCGCAGCTCAGGCACTCGCGGCGGCGGCGGATGCTGCTGCCTTCCTCGGCGGGACGGGAATCGACGACCTTACTCTCGCTGTGACCGCAGTAGGGACACTTCATAGGAGACACCTCTTTCTATGTTTTGGGCTTTCCATCAATTTCCTATGATATCATACTTTTTTTGAAATTGGTAGACATAATTTAAAAAAATTTTAAGAAAACGCAAGATGCTGTATGCCGCGCGAAGCGCGACCCCAAGACAAAGAAATCACGCCGAAATGACGGAAATCCTTCATTTGACGGGCAAAAGCTACAAAATCAGCGCACAAAATTTGTCAAAAAGAATGAATTACAGATTTGGTTGATGTTTTTCTTGCCTAACGGGGCGGCGAAGATTATAATATCAGATGTGCGAAAGCGGTTTGTTAAAAAAAAGACAAATCAACGAATTTTTAGTGAAGGAGCAAAAGAGTATGGATTTTCATCTGTCCAAAGAGCATGAGCTGGCTCGAAAGATGTACCGCGAATTTGCGGAGACCGAAGTCAAGCCCTTAGCCGAGGAAATTGATGAGGAAGAACGCTTCCCTATGGAGACCGTCGAAAAGATGGCCAAGCTCGGCATGATGGGCATTTACTTCCCGAAGGAATACGGCGGCGCCGGCGGCGACGTTCTGTCCTATGCCATGTGCGTCGAGGAGCTGGCGAAGGTCTGCGGCACCACCGCGGTCATCGTCTCCGCGCATACCTCCCTCTGCTGCGCGCCGATCTTTGAGAACGGCACCGAGGAGCAGAAGAAGAAGTACCTGCCGGACCTCCTTTCCGGCAAGAAGATCGGCGCCTTCGGCCTCACCGAGCCGAACGCCGGCACCGACGCCTCCGGCCAGCAGACGATCGCGGTGCTCGACGGCGACCACTATGTGCTCAACGGCTCGAAGTGCTTCATCACCAACGGCTCCGTCGCCGACACGTTCGTCGTGTTCGCGATGACCGATCCGAAGGCGGGCAACCACGGCATCTCCGCGTTCATCGTGGAGCGCAGCTTCCCCGGCTTCTCCAGCGGCAAGCATGAGAAGAAGATGGGTATCCGCGGCTCCTCCACCACCGACCTCGTCTTCGAGGACTGCATCGTCCCGAAGGAGAACCTGCTCGGCAAGGAGGGCGGCGGCTTCAAGATCGCGATGAAGACGCTCGACGGCGGCCGTATCGGCATCGCCTCCCAGGCGCTCGGCCTCGGCGAGGGCGCCGTCGACGAGGCGGTCAAGTACACCAAGGAGCGTATCCAGTTTAAAAAGCGCCTCAGCCAATTCCAGAACACGCAGTTCCAGCTCGCCGATATGGCGTGCCGCATGAAGGCCGCGCAGTATCTGGTCTACGCCGCCGCGATGAAGAAGCAGAACCACGAGGACTACTCCTGCGACGCTTCTATGGCGAAGCTGTTCGCGGCGGAGGCGGCGTCCGACGTGACGCGCCGCGCCGTCCAGCTCTTCGGCGGTTACGGCTACACCCGTGAGTATCCCGTCGAGCGCATGATGCGCGACGCGAAGATCACGGAGATCTACGAGGGCACGAGCGAGGTCCAGCGCATGGTCATCGCCAAGTACCTCGGTGTGAACTGAGAAAAGGGAGGTAGAAAACAATGAAGATTCTTGTTTGCGTCAAGCAGGTTCCCGATACCTCCGGCAGACTCGCTGTCAACCCGGACGGCACCCTCAACCGCGCGCTCATGCAGACCATCATCAACCCCGACGACATGAACGCCGTCGAGGCCGCGCTCAAGCTCAAGGACGAGACCGGCTGCAAGGTCGTCGCCGTCACGATGGGCCCGCCGCCGGCGGAGGGCATGCTCCGCGAGCTGATGGCGATGGGCGTCGATGAAAGCTATCTGATCTCCGGCCGCGAGTTCGGCGGCTCCGATACTTACGCCACCTCCCAGATCATCGCCGCGGGCCTCGACACCATCGGCATCGAGGACGACGACCTCGTCTTCTGCGGCCGCCAGGCCATCGACGGCGACACCGCGCAGGTCGGCCCGCAGATCGCGGAGAAGCTGCACCTGCCGCAGATCACCTACGCCGCCGAGATCCACAAGGACGGCGACACGATCACCGTCAAGCGCGTGCTCGAGGACGGCTACATGATGATCAAGGAGAAGACCCCGTGCATGGTCACCTGCATCAAGGAGCTGAACACCCCGCGTTACATGAGCGTTTCCGGCATTTTCGAGACTTATGGCAAGCCCATGACCGTCCTCGACTACGAGGCGCTCAAGGACAATCCCCTGATCGACAAGACCACCATCGGCCTGAACGGTTCCCCGACCAATATCCTGACGTCCTTCACGCCCCCGCAGAAGGAGCCGGGCAAGATGCTCGAGGGCAACGACATGAAGACCTGCGAGGAGCTCGCGGGTATCCTTGTCGAGAAACACATCATTTAAGGAAAGGGGATCGAGAAAATGCGTATCAAGACTGAACTTGCCAATAAGGCATTCGACAGCTCCAAGATCGAAGAATTTAAAAATGTCTGGGTCTTCTGCGAGCAGCGCGAGGGCAAGATGATGCCCACCAGCTTCGAGCTGATCTCCGAGGGCCGCAAGCTCGCCAACGAGCTGGGCGTCAACCTGGTCGGCCTGCTGCTCGGCGACAACGTCGAGGGCATCGCCAAGGAGCTCGGCGGCTACGGCGCGGACGAGGTCATCGTCTGCGACCACCCGCTCCTCAAGACCTACACCACCGACGCCTATGCGAAGGTCATCTGCGACGCCATCTCCGAGCTCAAGCCGGAGGCGTTCCTGATCGCCGCGACCAACATCGGCCGCGACCTCGGCCCCCGCTGCGCGGCGCGCCTGCACACCGGCCTCTGCGCCGACTGCACGCACCTCGACATCGACATGGCGAATTACAAGGACTTCCTGCGCAGCGCCTCCACGCTGCCCGAGGAGCGTATCGAGAAGCTCGGCACCATCATGCTCAAGAACAACGAGACCGAGAAGATGGAGAAGCACGACGTTTCCCGCGGCCTGAAGATGACCCGTCCGGCGTTCGGCGGCAACCTGATGGCCTCCATCGTCTGCCCGCGCTTCCGTCCCGCGATGGCGACGGTCCGTCCCGGCGTTATGAAGAAGAACGCGTTCGACCAGGCGAAGGCGGACGCGGTCAAGATCACCAAGTATGACGTCCAGCTCAGCCAGGACGACATGGCGACCGAGGTCGTCGAGGTCGTCAAGGCGGCGAAGAAGCTCGTCGACCTGATCGGCGCGGACTTCATCGTCTCCGTCGGCCGCGGCATCAGCAAGGACGTCGAGGGCGGCATCAAGCTGGCGGAGGAGCTGGCGGACGTGCTCGGCGGCGTCGTCGGCGGCAGCCGTGTCGCGATCGACAGCGGCTGGCTCACGCAGGACCATCAGGTCGGCCAGACCGGCAAGACCGTGCACCCGAAGGTGTACATCGCGCTGGGCATCTCCGGCTCGATCCAGCATAAGGCGGGCATGAGCGAGAGCGAGTGCATCATCGCGGTCAACAAGAACGAGAACGCGCCGATCTTTGAGATCGCGGACTACGGCATCTGCGGCGACCTGTTCAAGGTCACGCCGATGCTGACCGAGGCGTTCAAGGCGGCCAAGGCGGCGAAGTAAGCAACTATTGCATATAAAAATGGTGAGAACTGTCGTTCTCACCATTTTTTTGCGCGAAAATCTTTGCGTTTTTGCCGCATACTAAACGTCGGGTATTGCAAGTAGAAGGAAGTAAGGAGAATTTCAACGATGAAAAGAACCCTTGCGATCACGGCGGCGACGGCGCTGCTCGCTCTCTCGCTCGCGGGCTGCGGCGCGGAGCGGAACGGCGACCTGGATCTCCTGCCGGATTTTGACGGCACGAACGCCAACGATACCACCGCGACGGATACCATGCGCAACGATAACGCGATGAACGGCACCGGCACGACAAACGGCGCGACCGCCAATGCCGGCGCCGCGAACGGCGGCCTCGGCAGCGTGACGGGCGCGGTGAATCGCGGCACGCAGTACGGCAGCGCGCGCTATGGCGCGACCAGCGGCAATTACGCGGGCGGCAGCGGCGGCTACAGCGCGGCGTACAACGGCGCGAACGCCTACACCGCGACGAACAACGGCGGCATGACGGCGAAAAATGGCGGCGGCGCTTCGTTTTACGGAAGCAAAGAGGCGAATGACCGCTATCAGTTGATGCTCGAAAACGCGCGTGTGCACGATACCGACGGTTTCCTGTTCGACGGCGAGAACGCACATTATCACACATTTTAAGCGCGACCCCATTTCTCTTTCTCGGAAAGAGAAACGGTGTCGCCCGCCAAAGAGAAAGGACCAGAGGGGATTTCGATTTCCCCTCTGGACTTCCTTGAAACGACCAAAGGGAGGGCTTCGGCCCTCCCTTTGGAAACTCTCCCGCAGTTTAATCAGTCGGATCGTCGATGTATTCC
>JAFTGG010000192.1 GCA_017458025.1 Oscillospiraceae bacterium
AATCGAGCGCCATAAGCTCTGTCAGCGCGTTGTTTGCGGCGGGGAAGCGGGAGCGGATCGCCTTATGGAACGGCAGGTTCAGTCCCGGGAACAGCGTGCCGGCACGCATGGCGTCGTCGTTTGAGTAACGCGCGGGATCGTTCTCCTGCATCGGGATATAGGGAAAGGCCAGCGGCGCGCAGGGGCAGGGCAGGGAGCCGTTGCCATTGCCGCAGCCGTTCATGTTCATGGCGGCGCCCGCGCCCGTGTTCACGGCTTCTGCCGCATTGACGGACGCGTTCGCGTTGGTGCCGGTCACCGGCCTGGTCGCCGGTCTGGTGGCAGCTTCCACGAAATAATTCCTCCTTACAGAATCAGTTGAGCCTTCGCTCAGTTCATCTTATGCGGCGGGAGAAAAAAGGAAACGGGGCTTTTCTTTTGGTTTCGCGCCTGTTATAATCGGAATAGCGGACAAAAGCTCACGCATAGGCTCGTTTTCGGGGGTGGGATTTTGTTTCTTGTGGTAAAACGCCATACGCTGCTTTTGTTTGGGCTCGCGCTGATCTTTTCGCTGGGCACGATCGTCCGATTCACGTTCCCCATGTCACGCCCTGCCTTTTCCGCTGTGGAGCAGGGCGGCGTGGTCTATGTCCTCGATGCCGGACACGGCGGAGAGGACGGCGGCGCGGTCTCGCCGGATGGGGTCAAGGAGAGCGGCGTCAACCTCGACGTCACGCGGGAGCTGGACGCGGTATTGCGGTTTTTGGGCAGGGAGACCGTTTTGACGCGCTCTGACGATGTGTCGGTCTACTCCGGCGGCGCGGAGACGCTGCGGCAAAACAAGGTCTCCGATCTCAAAAACCGCGTCGCGCTCGTAAACGATACGCCGGACGCGGTACTCGTCAGCATTCACCAGAACAGCCTGCCGTCGGTGCCGAGCGTTCATGGCGCGCAGGTATTTTACGGCAAGATCGAGCAGAGCGAAGCGCTCGCGGTCTCGGTGCAGTCCGCGCTGAACCAGACTGTCAACGTCGGGAACGAAAAGCATGAAAAAAAGATCGATCCCTCGATCTTTTTGATGAAAAATGTGAATTGTCCCGCGATCCTGATCGAATGCGGCTTTCTGTCCAATGCTGCGGAGAGCGCGAGATTGCAGGAACCGGACTATCAAAAGACGCTCGCCGTCGCCATTGCGGCGGGGCTGCTGAACACAGAGGAGAGGCAAGCGCCATGAAAGCGAAAACGACCGTATTTTACTGCACCGAGTGTGGAAACGAAACCGGCAAATGGGCAGGGCGCTGCCCGGCCTGCGGCGCGTGGAATACGATCGTGGAGCAAGCGGCGCCCAAGGCCGCGCCGACGGCGAAGGGGAGAGGCGGTATGCCGCCCCGAAATCAAAAACCGGTCCGGGCGCATCTCATCGACGATTTGAGCGTCACGGAGGAGCTGCGTTTTCCGACCGGCATGGGCGAGCTCGACCGCGTGCTCGGAGGCGGCGCCGTCAAGGGCTCGCTGGTGCTCGTGGGCGGCGCGCCTGGCATCGGCAAATCCACGCTGATGCTGCAGATCTGCTCGCAGCTGTGCGAGCAGAACAAAGTGTTATATGTATCGGGCGAGGAGTCTCCGCATCAGCTCAAAATGCGCGCAAAGCGCCTGAATGTCACAAGCGACAAGCTATATGTCTTGTCAGAGACTTGCCTCGGCGACGTGCTGGAATCGGTGAACGAGGAGCAGCCCGACGTGCTCATCATCGACTCGATCCAGACGCTTTACAACGAGGCGCTGGACTCTCCCGCGGGCAGCGTCGGGCAGGTCAAAGACTGCACGATGGCGCTGATGCAGCTTGCCAAAGGGCAGGGGATCACCGTGTTTGTCATCGGGCATGTCAATAAGGAAGGCTCGATCGCGGGCCCGAAGGTGCTCGAACACATGGTGGACTGCGTGCTGTACTTTGAGGGCGACCAGCACATGACATACCGTATTCTCCGCGCGGCGAAGAACCGCTTCGGCGCGACGAACGAGATCGGGGTCTTTGAAATGCGCAACGAAGGTCTGGCGGAGGTGCCAAACCCCTCGGAAATGCTGCTCTCCGGCCGTCCGGAGGACGCGCCTGGCACCTGCGTGACCTGCGTCATGGAGGGCGCGCGTCCGGTGCTTGCCGAGGTGCAGGCGCTGCTCGCGCCCGCCGCGCAGAATGTGCCGCGCCGCACAAGCAACGGCTTTGACTACAACCGCGCCGCGATGCTCATGGCGGTGCTTGAAAAGCGCGGTGCGCTCAAGGTCTCGCAGTGCGACGCGTTTTTGAACGTCATCGGCGGCCTGACGCTGGACGAGCCTGCCGCCGACCTTGCCGCAGTCCTCGCTCTGGCGTCGAGCTATCTGGACAAGCCCCTCGGCAATCGCGTCGCGGCGATCGGGGAGGTCGGACTGACAGGGGAAGTGCGCAGCGTCAGCCATTTAGGGCAACGTCTGAGCGAAGTGCAGCGGCTCGGGTTTGAGAGGTGCATCATTCCGAAACGCCACGCGGAGCGCTTGGAGAGCATCAAAGGTCTGACACTGATTCCGGTATCGAATATCGCTGACGCGCTTCGTGAAATTGCACGCTCTTAAGCACGCTGTTGCGCGGGACATAATGCAGGCAGCCGTTGTCGTTGCTGCCCGCGCCGCCCGATACGCCGACCGCCGAAGCGTAGTTCAAGCCGCATAAGCCGTCGTTCTGGAACTTACAGTTCGCGCTGCATGGGATATAACTCATTTCAATCGCTCCTTTCAGTTGGCGTTAGTTTGAACAGGCGCGGCGTAAATTATTGATGTTGATTCCTCGCGTAGACAGGGAAGCGGAATGAAAGCGCAAAGAAACCAGATTAGCGATTGAACAAAATAAAAACTTTGTTTAAAATAGGGGGTTGATTTTTGCCGCGGAAAGGGCTAATATAATTGCCGGAGATGATTTGCCGGTTTTGCGCCGGTTTTATACTGAAATGCTATAAAACGTAGAAGTACTCTACTTTTTATAGCGCAGCAAGGCGCGTTGCAGTGCTACGCACAGCGGC